>JAPLBL010000061.1 GCA_026392765.1 Actinomycetota bacterium | reverse complement strand
TGCGAAGAAAATTGGCATAACGCTCTGATCTTTCGAGTGAGGAATCAAGGAGAATGGAACCCTGAATCATTCTTTGTAGTCGGTTGGCAGAATTCGAATCAGGTAGAACAAGCAACGTTGAGCCTTGGGATGATGACTGTGCAATAAGCGTTGCGATGAACTGAAAGCGATCCACAACAGGTGCAATTTGAATATAGGTGCGCTTGGCCTTACTACCCGATGGACGCAGATTCACCTCGAGAAAGCTCTGCTTATCGATAGATGCAACGCGAGGTGGGATAGCCGATCGCAGAATGTCGTAAGGGTGGGCGGCCCATCTCGTTGCCACTGCTTCAATGAGGGCAAGAGATTCAACAGTTGCCACGCTATGCGGTGAAATAACTTTCGTAATTGACTTTAATACCGGTGATTCAGAAGCCGCGATTCTTGAGACGACTAGAGCTTCTACCTCTCGACCGTGAAAAGGAACTTGGATACGAATTCCCGTACAAACAGAAGAAGAGAGATTATCTGGAATCAAGTAGTCATAAGCCTGGTCTAGATGAAAGACACCTGAATCAACCCACACACGTGCAATGGGAAGAGATGTTGAACTAGCTTCAGGTCGAAGTTTTGCTACCTCAGACTTGAGTCGAAGTGGCCTCGTGAGTGCCACAGATAAAGTCCCTCTGCTAATTAACGGCTGCTTGGAGCTCTGAAACGCGATTAGTTGCTTCCCATGTGAAGTTAGGAAGCTCGCGGCCAAAGTGACCATAAGCAGCAGTCTGTGAATAGATAGGGCGCTTCAAATTCAAGTCACGAATAATGGCAGCAGGACGAAGATCAAAGACAGTAGTTACTGCATTTTGAATCTTCTGCACAGGAACAGTCTCAGTGCCAAAAGTTTCAACGAAGACACCGACTGGCTGAGCCTTACCGATTGCGTAAGCAACTTGAACTTCGCAACGACGAGCAAGACCTGCAGATACAACGTTCTTAGCTACCCAGCGCATCGCATACGCTGCAGAGCGGTCAACCTTTGAAGGATCCTTACCAGAGAAAGCTCCACCCCCGTGGCGTGCCATTCCACCATAAGTATCTACGATGATTTTGCGGCCAGTAAGACCTGCATCTCCCATTGGGCCGCCGATAACAAAGCGTCCTGTTGGGTTAATCAACGTCTTCATATCCTTACGTGGCAGATCAATCTTTGCCAATATTGGATCGATAACCTGGGCAATAATCTCTGGGGTCAATTGTTTGAGAACATCAACTTCTTCTGCGTGTTGACTCGAAATAACAACAGTGTCGAGTGCAACAGCCTTATCGCCGTCATACTCGATTGTTACCTGAGTCTTACCATCAGGGCGAAGGTATGGAAGAGCTCCAGATTTACGTACCTTGGAGAGCTGCTGTGCTAATTCGTGTGCCAACCAGATAGGTAGTGGCATCAATTCCTTCGTGTCATCGCATGCGTAACCAAACATAAGTCCTTGATCGCCAGCACCCTGAAGATCAAGTGGATCAGCGGCAGATGCAACACGGTGTTCAAATGCATCGTCTACACCCTGTGCAATATCAGGAGACTGCTGACCGATCGAAATTGAAACTCCGCAACTATTTCCGTCAAAGCCTTTAACCGATGAGTCATAACCAATTCCAATAACGGTGTCGCGAACGATACCCATGACATCTGCGTATCCATTAGTTGTTACTTCACCTGCGACGTGAACCTGACCTGTTGTGATCAGCGTTTCCACGGCAACGCGGCTTGTAGCGTCTTGCTCCAAGAGTGAATCAAGAATTGCATCTGAGATTTGATCTGCAATCTTATCTGGATGACCCTCGGTCACTGATTCTGATGTAAAGAGGCGTTTTGACATTGTCCTAACCTAACTGAAGAAGTGCTTCATCGAGTAGTTGGTGAGCTAGCGTGTCCTTGGTGGTCTGCGACACCTTCGACGGTTCCTTGCCTTTTGCAAGGATAAATCCATGGGTTGTCTCGCTATTAAAGATATCTCCCGCTGAGATGTCATTGAGGTAGAGAATATCGGCGCCCTTGGCAACCATCTTCTCTCGTGCCAAATCGAGATCTTCAGAGGTTTCAGCAGCAAATCCGACGATTATCTGGTTCTTCTTTGTTGATGCAATAGTTCGTAGTAGATCTGGATTTTCAACGAGTGCGATATTCGTATAGTCACTCTTCTTAATCTTCGCATCTGCTATCTGCAAAGGTCGTGCATCTGCAACTGCAGCAGACATAACAAGGAGATCTGATTGTGCAAATTCACTTTCAAGCACCTGGAGCATCTGCGTTGCACTCTCGACTTTGATTGTGCGTACTCCCTCAATATCAGGCAAATTCGTATTCGCAGCAATGAGGGTTACCTGTGCACCGCGTTGCAGAGCTGCACGAGCCACTGCATAGCCTTGCTTACCCGATGATTGATTCCCGATAAATCTCACCGGATCAATTGCCTCGCGCGTTCCACCAGCTGTGACTAATACCTTCTTGCCTAGTAAGTCTGCGTGAGACCCAGTAATTGATGCAAACTCCTCCAATATTCGAGCTGTCTCCGGAAATCTTCCTTGGCCAACATCACCTGATGTGAGGGCGCCGACGTCAGGATTCATCACGTGATAACCGCGTGAACGTAACGTCTGGACATTTGCCATTGTTGCGGGGTCTTTCCACATCTCAGGGTGCATCGCAGGGACAATCAAAATGGGTGAATCAGATGCAAGCACAACATTGGTGAGTAGATCATCAGCTCGACCTGCTGCAATCCGAGCAATCAAATCTGCTGTCGCAGGAGCAATGATGATAAAGCTTGATTCCTTGGCAAGGGATACATGTCGAACTTCTTCAACACTTTCCCAAACTTGCGTTGTGACCTTGCGACCTGAAAGAGCTTCCCATGTGGCGGCGCCAACGAAATTTAAACTCGATGGTGTTGGAACAACGGTAACTCCGTAGCCATGATCTCGAAGACGACGCAAAAGATCGCACGATTTATATGCTGCAATTCCCCCACCGACACCGAGAATGACTTCGCGGCCGAAACCTTGCATGGTGGGTATTACCTAAAGATTAGGCAGTTGGTTCTAGATTTTCGATTGTCAAAAGGCCTTCGTTAATTTCGCGAAGTGCGATTGACAGTGGCTTCTCATGAACGTGTGTATCAACAAGTGGTCCTACGTATTCAAGAAGGCCTTCACCGAGCTGTGAGTAATAGGCATTGATCTGACGAGCACGCTTTGCTGCATAGAGCACCAGGCTGTACTTAGAACCAGCCTTATCGAGAAGTTCATCGATTGGTGGATTTGTAATGCCATCCATATGTGCGCTCATGAGTACTCCAATAGATCGTAGAGGTGAAAAAGCCTAACTAGGCAGACGCGAATTCTATCAGGGAAGCCACTACCCCATCGACCTGGTCATTTATGAGCACTTTATCGAAGAATGAGGCTGCAGCCATCTCTTCTTGGGCAAGGGTCAGGCGAGCTGCCCTTCGTTCAGGGCTATCAGTTCCACGTCCTTCAAGGCGCGATACCAACTCTTCCCATGTTGGAGGTTCAAGGAAAACCAGAATTGCTTCGGGAACCTTCTCTTTTACCTGCTTTGCTCCCGATATTTCAATCTCAAGAAGAACGCTCTTACCACTGCGCAGAGATTCTTCCACTGCTTTGCGAGGAGTTCCATAACGATTGCCAGCAAATTCAGCCCATTCAAGGAACTCATTAGATGCAATTGCAGCATCAAATTGCTCGTGAGAGAAGAAGTGATAATCAACCCCATCAACTTCATTAAATCGAGGCGCACGAGTTGTTGCAGAGATACTGACAAAAAATGGTGATGAAGCTTTAAGAGCTTTTGCCACAGTGCTCTTTCCAACACCGCCGGGGCCAGAGAGCACCACGAGCCTTCCAGGTTCGATTGCTGAGCGTGGGATGAATTCCTTCTCAAGTGCTTGTAGCTGATGTCTTCCAAGACCCTGGATTCGACGCGTGAGTGAGATATCAAGTCTCTCCAGAATCGTCTTGGCGCGAATCTTTCCCACGCCACTCATCGACTCAACGAGTTCGAGCACTCGCATC
>JAPLBL010000021.1 GCA_026392765.1 Actinomycetota bacterium | reverse complement strand
AGTGAAGACATTCCTGCAATAAAGAATGACCACGCCATTACTGGTGTGACGCGCTGTAGGCCACCGAAATCAGCAATTGTTGATGAACCGCGACGAGAGATCATCCATCCTGCAACCAGGAAGAGGGCAGCTGTCGAGAAACCGTGGTTGAACATATAGAGCGTTGCACCGCTATGACCTTGTGTAGTCATCGCAAAGATTCCCATGGTGATAAAGCCGAAGTGCGAGATTGATGTATATGCAATGAGTCGCTTGATATCGCGGGCACCTATAGCAAGGAATGCGCCATACAAGATTGAGATCACAGCTAAGACCATGATGACGGGGGTAAATGTCTTGGATGCATCGGGAAAGAGTGCAAGACAGAAACGGATCATTCCAAATGTTCCGACCTTATCGAGAACACCAAGGAGAAGAACAGAAGTTCCAGGAGTTGCAGAAGCTGCTGCATCAGGAAGCCATGTATGAAGTGGCCACACAGGTGCCTTAATTGCGAAGGCGATAAAGAATCCTAGGAAGAGAAGGTTCTGAGTCGTAGAGCTCATGTACTTATGCATCTCAGAGAGCTGACCGATATCAAATGTATGGCCGCCGTGAGTACCTGAGATGACATAGAGGCCGATGATTGATGCGAGCATCAAGAGACCGCCAAAGAGGCTATAGAGCAAGAACTTCACCGCTGCTGCTGCGCGTTCTCCGCTGCCATAACCACCAATAAGGAAGTACACAGGAATCAACATCGCCTCGAAAAATACATAGAACAAGAAGACATCAGTTGCTGCAAAGACACCGATCATCATCGTTTCAAGAACGAGAATCAGAATATAGAAGACCTTTGCAGACCAACGTCCACCTTCAGATTCATTCCACCCAGCAAGGACCACAATCGGTGCCAAGAGAACAGACATGAGAATCAGAACGAGTGCGAGTCCATCGACGCCAACTGCATAGTTAATTCCAAAAGATGGAATCCACTGAGCAATCTGAACGAATTGGAAAGAGGTATTTTCAGAATCAAATTTGAACCAAGCCATAACGCCTGAAATGGCAACCAACACTGTGGTGCCAAGAGCGGCTTGCTTAATGCGAAGAACTTGATCACTTGGGATAACCGCAACAAGGAGTGAACCTAGTAGCGGAAGCAACATCATGCTTGTCAGCGCGTTCATTGTGTGACCACCCAAATTCCAGCGATCAAAGCGATCGCACCGATAAGAATGAGCGCTGCATAACTGCGAGCGAACCCTGTCTGTGTCTTGCGAAGAACAGCTCCTGCACCGAGTGCAGTACGGCCGATTCCACGAACTGCGCCATCGACAACGCTCTCATCACCTCTGACCAACAGTGAAGTTAATTTCTGCCCTGGACGCATAAAGACTGCCTCGTTAAATGAATCCTGCATCAAATCCTTACGGGCGATGCGAGTGAAGATAGAGACATTCTGTGGTGCCACAGAATCAACCTCAGAGAGTTGATACTTCATAATCGCAATGGCAACACCGATAGCAACTGCAACGAGCGCCATTCCAGAGACAACAATTGGCTCAAAGAGGTGCTCCTCATGGCCTTCGCCATGTTCGCCAAATACTGGGTTGAGCCAGTTAGCGAGAGCATCACCACGAGTGAAGAGGAAACCTGTTGTTACAGATCCGATTGCAAGAATTGCCATAGGAAGCCACATAAGAATTGGTGACTCGTGTGGATGTTGGTTCTCTTCCCAACGCTCTTTACTTGTAAATGTAAGGACCATAACGCGAGTCATGTAGAAGGCAGTGATTGCAGCTCCTAAGAGTGCAGTTGATCCAAGAAGGATTCCCTTTACTCCCCCTGCATTAAATGCTGTCTCAATAATCAAATCTTTTGAGTAGAAGCCAGCAAATGGTGGAACACCGATAATTGCAAGGTAACCCAGGCCGAAAGTTATGAATGTGATTGGCATAAATTTACGCAGAGCGCCATAGCGACGCATATCAACTTGATCATTCATGCCGTGCATGACAGAGCCTGCGCCCAAGAACATTCCGGCTTTAAAGAATCCATGTGTCAGCAAATGCATGATGGCAAATGCATAACCTGCAGGACCAAGGCCTGCGCCAAGGATCATGTAACCAATCTGTGACATCGTTGAAGCAGCAAGTGCTTTCTTGATGTCATCTTTTGCAGTACCGATGAAGGCACCGAATAACAAAGTAATTGCTCCCACGATCACAACAAGGAGTTGCGCAGTAGGTGCCGCATCAAAGATGAAGTTAGAACGAATAATCAGATAAACGCCAGCTGTCACCATCGTCGCTGCGTGGATTAGCGCTGAAACCGGTGTTGGACCAGCCATCGCATCACCAAGCCATGCCTGCAATGGGAATTGCGCTGACTTTCCTGTTGCTGCAACGAGCAACATCACTCCGATAGCTGTGAGTGCTGCTTTGGAAGCAGTATGTGATGCCTCTTCTACTCCACTAAATGAGACTGTGCCAAGAGTTGCAAAGGCGATCATGATGGCAAAGGAAAGACCCATATCGCCGATGCGGTTCATGACAAATGCCTTCTTGGAAGCAGTTGCATAAGCAGGCTTCTGATTCCAGAAACCGATCAAGAGATAAGAGGCAAGACCCACGCCTTCCCATCCCACATAGAGGTTGAGATAGGAATCTCCGAGAACGAGCAGGAGCATCGCTGCAATAAAGAGGTTGAGGTAGGCAAAGAAGCGTCGACGGTTTTCATCATGAGACATATAAGAAATTGAGTAGATGTGAATCAGAGTTCCAACGCCGGTTATAAGAAGGACGAAACAGATCGAGAGCTGATCGAGCAAGAGCCCTGCATCAACATTAAATGTGCCGACGTTGATCCATGAGAAGAGCTTCTGACCTACTGCACGCTCCTCCGTTGGACGAGAAAGCATCTGTGAGAGTTGGTAGAGACCGACTCCAAATGAACTCGCAGAGAGAGCAGTTGCAAGCAGATGTCCCCACTTATCAGCACGACGTCCTGCAAGAAGAAGAATCGTTGCACCAAAGAGTGGAAGTGCAATCAGATAGACCAATGAAGTTGAAGTTGTCATCACTATCGCTTCAACAAACTAGCGTCATCGATTGATGCTGATCGACGTGAGCGATAAATCGTCACGATAATGGCAAGGCCCACTACTACTTCACAGGCTGCAACAACCATCGTGAAGAAGGCAACAACCTGTCCATCGAGTGTGCCATTGATGCGAGAGAACGTTACAAATGAGAGGTTTGCAGCATTGAGCATGAGCTCAACACACATAAAGACAACGATTGCATTGCGGCGAACAACAACACCCACTGCACCAATGGTGAAGAGAATGGCTGAAACGTAGAGGTAGTTATATGGATTCATTTACTTCTCCTCCGTCACAGTGTTATCGACTTCACCGAGTTCGAATTGAGCAGAATCCAACATATCTCCACGCGCTTTAAGCGTTGCAGAGATTGAGTTAGGGGCAGCACTTCCATCAGGAAGTAGCGCTGGAACATCGACTGCATTGTGGCGAGCAAAGACACCTGGGTTAGGAAGCCCTGCTGCGCTACCAAGGGAGGCGCCACGAAAGCGTGCGATCGCTTGTTCGCGTTGCGTAGCGCGTGGAACTGCGCGTTGGTGATGAGCTAAAACCATTGCACCAAGTGCTGCTGTGATCAGAAGTGAGGACACAACTTCAAATGGCCACACATACGTTGAGAAGAGAAGTTGTGCCAGACCTTGAACATTGCCTTCGCTATTTGCTGCTGTGAGTCCATATGCATCGTGGCCCAACTTTGCACGGCCAATCAACGAAACAAGTAATCCACCAAAGCCAAGGGCAGCTGTAATTGCAATCGGGCGAAGGCCAGGAATTGTTTCAGTCAATGAATCTGATGCATCAACACCGACCAACATAAGAATAAAGAGGAAGAGCATCATGACTGCGCCCGTATAGACAACAATCTGAACAATTCCGAGGAACAGCGCATCTTGGGCAATATAGAAGATTGCAAGAGTAATCATGACCCACGCTAAGAGAAGTGCTGAGTGCACAGCCTTCTTCACAAGGAGCATTCCAAGAGCCGCAATGACTGAAAGTGGAGCAAGGAACCAGAACATCACTGCTTCAGGAGTTTGAATCGTTAACATTATTTCTCGCCCTGTGATGGATGAGCTTCCTTCACATCACCGTTGTAGTAATTGGTATCTGTCATCCCTGGATACATTGGATGGGGCGGTGCAAGCATTCCTTGACGAAGTGGAGCAAGCAGATCTTCCTTTTCGAAGATCAACTTCTCGCGCTTGTCATCTGCCAATTCGTATTCGTTTGTCATAGTAAGTGCGCGGGTTGGTTTGTCATAGTAAGTGCGCGGGTTGGACACGCTTCAACACAGAGACCGCAGAAGATGCAGCGGAGATAGTTAATTTGATAGACAGCTCCGTGGCGCTCACCCGGTGACATTTGATTTCCAGGTGTGTTATTTCCACCCTCTACCAAGATTGCATCTGCAGGACATGCCCATGCACAGAGTTCGCAGCCGATGCACTTCTCTAATCCATCTGGGTGGCGGTTAAGTTGATGACGGCCGTGGAATCGTGGCGCAGTTGGCGCCTTCACATCAGGGTATTGAACTGTCTGGTTCTTCTTAAACATTGTTGAGAAGGTGACCCAGAAACCCTTTGCTTGCTGTGCAAGAGATGCCGGTCCTGGTTGTTCAACCTCAGTAAATGGAACAGAGTTGATATCAGCTTGTCCAGATGCCTTCTTCTCAATATGTAGATTCTCATTGAAGTCAGTCATTACTTGCCTCCTGAGACGTTAATTGATTGCACATTAGGTAAAGATGGAACAGGGAAGTTAGGTGCTTCACCAAGAGGAAGATCGGCAGAGCGGACCTTCTCTTTATTGCGTTCAACAAGTGAACTCATTGCCATCACGATAATGACGACACCTGCTGCAAAGGCAAGAATTGCAGAACGTGGAGCGCCCTCTTGCTGAAGAACGCGCAATGAAGCAACAATCAAGATCCAAATCAGTGAGACTGGAATTAAAACTTTCCAGCCAAACTTCATAAATTGGTCATAGCGAAGACGTGGAAGGGAACCACGTAGCCACATAAAGATAAAGAAGAACAGGTTTACCTTGGCAAAGAACCAGATGAGTGTGAACCAACCACCAAGCCATTGCTCTGTAAAGCCAAGGCCAGGAAGTGCGTGATAGCCACCAAGGAAGAGCGTGGTTGCAAGAGCTGAGACCGCGATGATGTTGACGTATTCGGCCAGAAAGAAGAGTGCAAACTTCAGTGATGAGTACTCGGTGTGGAAACCGCCAACGAGTTCGCCTTCAGCTTCTGCCAAGTCAAATGGTGCGCGGTTTGTTTCACCGACCATGGAGATCACATAGATAACAAATGATGGGAAGAGAACGACAGCGTTCCAGATGTGCTGGTGCTGTGATGCAACAATGTCTGATGTCGACATCGAACTTGCATAGATAAAGACTGCAACGAGTGAAAGCCCCATCGCTACTTCATATGAAATAACTTGTGCGCTAGAGCGCAGACCACCAAGAAGTGGGTATGTAGAACCTGATGACCACCCAGCGAGTACTACGCCATACACACCGATAGATGTGACTGCGAGGATGTAGAGAACACCAACAGGAAGATCGGTAAGTTGAAGCGCTGTCTTATGTCCAAAGAGATTTACAACGCCAGTCATCGGAATAACAGCAAAGGCCATAAAGCACATTGATGTTGCAATGATGGGAGCAATAATGAAAACGACCTTATCTGCAGCTGCAGGGATGATGTCTTCCTTCAGTGCAAGCTTAACTCCATCAGAAAGTGATTGAAGAAGTCCTGCAGGACCAACGCGGTTAGGGCCTGTGCGCAGCTGCATCTTTGCAAGGACGCGACGCTCGGTCCAGACAGCCATCAACGTTGCAACTACACAAATACCAAAGACCATTACTGCCTTAACCGCAATGATCCAACCTGGGTCTGTTCCTAGAAGTTCTGCTGTTGTCATGCCTTCACCACCGTTACTACATCGCCATGCACCGCATCAAGTGCGACAAGTGCTTGAGAAGCAAATGAATTACGTGGAATCCACACTGCATCTTCATGGATATCTTCAACAAGAACTGGAATTGTGATGGAGCCGTGTGCATTAGAGACGCGAACTTGCTGACCTGTTGCAACGCCGATTGATGCAGCGCGCTTTGGTGAAATCACTGCAACTGTTGGGCGGCGTGTGCCAGCCAAGTTATCTTCACCCTTTTGCAAAGTTCCCATATCGAGCAAACGACGCCATGAAGAAAGAAGTGCATCATTTCCTGAAACTGATTTCGCAGTTCCAGCGGCAACGGGTGCGAGCTGAACACGAGAGCCATCCCATGAACCAAGTTGGTTAAATTCACGAGCAGATGAGGTCACAGTTCCGAGTGAGATTGGATTGCCCAGTGCATCTGCAAGCATCGAAAGAATACGAACATCGCTACGGTTATGAGAGTCTGCAACTGCTGAATCAAAGGCACGTGCGCGACCTTCCCAATTAAGGAAACTTCCGCTCTTTTCAGTAATGGCAGCAACTGGCAAAACGACATCTGCAACAGCAGTTACTGAACTTGGTGCAATTTCGAGTGAGACAACAAATGACTTCTTCAGGGCTGCAATTGCTTCGCGAGAATGTGGAAGATCGTGTGCATCAACGCCACCGACTACAACTGCATCAAGATCACCCGATGTCAGTGCATCAATGATTTGTGTGGATGTGCGACCTGGTGTTGCTGGAAGTGAATCAATTCCCCACGCAGCCGCGATATCAACGCGAGCTGCAGCATCTGCAACAGGGCGACCGCCCGGAAGAACGTTTCCGAGTGCGCCTGCCTCAAGTGCACCACGCTCGCCTGCGCGACGTGGAATATAGGCAATATTTGCACCTGTCTTTGCAGCAAGGGCTGCAACTGCTGTGAAGAGCCCTGCACTTTCAGATGCGCGCTCACCAACAAGAATTACTGACTTTGCTGTCAGTGCAAGTCCTGCCACTGCTGTGCTTTCCGCCCCCGGAGCTACCTTGATGAAATCAGCTTTGAGCTTATCCATTGCGATTGAACCCTTGGTAGCAACTGCTGAGACTTTGAGTCCGCGCTTTTTGAAGTTCTTATTCAGGCGCAAGAAGACGATAGGAGATTCTTCTTCAGGTTCGAAGGCAATGAGTGCAACATGATCTGCTGTGTCGATATCGCGGTATGTAGTTGATGATCCTGCAACATGTGCTGCAAGGAAGTCGCGCTCTTCATCAGATGTAACACGAGCACGGTAATCAATATCGTTTGTGCCGAGTGCAATACGTGCAAACTTTGAATATCCATAAGCATCTTCAGTTGTGACGCGACCGCCTGTAAGAACTGCGGCGCGCTTTCCCTTAAGACCAGCAGCTGCTGCAGCTAACGCTTCAGGCCATGATGCTTGTACGAGTTCACCTTCTGCATTACGAACAAGAGGATGTGTCAGGCGATCAAGGGAAGTCACATATTTAAATGCCCAGCGTCCCTTGTCGCAGTTCCACTCTTCATTGACAGATGGGTCATCACCAGCAAGACGACGAAGAGTTTTTCCACGACGAACATCGGTGCGCATATCGCAGCCTGATGCGCAGTGCTCGCAAGCAGATGGTGTTGAAACTAAATCGAATGGACGAGCACGGAATCGGTATGAAGCGCCAGTAAGTGCGCCCACTGGACAAATCTGCACAGTATTTCCTGAGAAGTAAGATTTAAATGGATCATTCTCATAAATTCCAACTTGCTGCAAAGCACCACGTTCATTCAAAGTTATAAATGGATCGGATGCGATCTGTTCTGAAAAGCGGGTGCAACGAGCACAGAGAACGCAGCGTTCGCGATCGAGAAGAACAGATGATGAAATATTGATTGGCTTCTCAAAGGTGCGCTTATAGCCATCTAGGCGTGCATCGGGGCGACCATTGCTCATCGCCTGGTTCTGCAGCGGGCATTCCCCGCCCTTATCGCAGACTGGGCAATCAAGTGGGTGGTTACCAAGCAAAAGCTCCATCACACCTTTCTGCGCCTTATCGGCAACAGGTGATGTCAGCTGTGTTTTAACAATCATGTTGGGTTCAACAGGAATGGTGCATGAAGCCTGTGGCTTTGGAAATGCACGGCCGTTGATTTCAACATCAACAAGACATTGACGACATGCACCAACTGGATCAAGAAGTGGGTGATCGCAGAAACGGGGAATCTGAATTCCAAGCTTTTCTGCTGCACGAATAATGAGAGTCCCCTTTGGAACAGATACTTCAAAACCATCAATAACAACGGTGATCAGTTCAACTGCAACTGCTGAATCTTGAGTTGTTGTCATTACTTCACCGCCCCTGCAAAGAGTGTGGACTTCACTGGATCGAATGGGCATGCACCGTTTGTCACGTGTGCGATGTACTCATCGCGGAAGTACTTGATGGAGGATGTAATAGGAGATGTTGCACCATCACCAAGTGCGCAGAATGAGCGTCCCATGATGTTGTCACAGAGATCGAGAAGCTTCTCAAGATCTGCTTCTGTGCCGGTTCCGTTTTCAAGATCGCGCAAGATTTGAACCAACCACCATGTGCCTTCACGACATGGTGTGCACTTACCGCAAGATTCATGCTTATAGAACTCAGTCCAGCGAAGTACTGCGCGAACAACACATGTTGTCTCATCAAAGATTTGCAGAGCCTTTGTCCCAAGCATGGAACCGGCTGCAGCAACACCCTCGTAATCAAGTGGAGTATCAAGGTGAGCATCAGTAAAGAGTGGGGTTGAAGATCCACCCGGTGTCCAGAACTTGAGCTGATGACCTGTGCGAACTCCGCCTGCAAGTTCAAGAATTTCACGAAGAGTAATTCCAAGTGGTGCTTCAAATTGTCCTGGGTTATTTACATGTCCTGAGAGTGAGTACAGAGTTACACCCTTTGACTTCTCTGTTCCCATTGATTGATACCACTCTGCGCCATTGTTGATGATGGCTGGAACGGATGAGATTGATTCAACATTGTTCACAACTGTTGGACGTGCATAAAGACCTGCGATTGCAGGAAATGGCGGACGAAGACGTGGTTGACCGCGGAAACCTTCGAGTGAATCAAGCAGCGCTGTCTCTTCACCACAGATATAAGCACCTGCTCCAATATGAAGAGTGATATCAATTCCCTTACCAAGGTGTCCAGCCTTATATGCATCTTGTATTGCAGCATTAACGCGGCGAACAACGTGAGTTACTTCTCCACGGATATAGATAAATGCGCGCTCTGCACGAATGGCATGACAGGCGATGATGCAGCCTTCAATAAGAACGTGTGGGTTGGCCATCAATAAAGGCGTGTCCTTACATGTTCCTGGCTCTGATTCATCAGCGTTCACAACAAGATAGTGATCTTTATTATCACCTTGTGGAATAAAGCCCCACTTCATTCCAGTAGGAAAACCTGCGCCACCGCGACCGCGAAGACCAGAATCTTTCACCAGTTGAATGACTGCATCAGGATCCATTGCAAGAGCCTTCTTCGATGCTGTGTATCCACCATTACGTGTGTATGCCTCGATAGTAAAAGAATCTGCTTCATCCCAATGTGCTGAAAGGACGGGAGTTAACTTTGACATTACTTTCCTTCCTTCGAAAGCTTAAGACCGAGAAGTGTTGGCTCTCCTGCTTGAAGACCTTCACGAGCACGACCATCATCAAGACCTGCAAGTACTGCTGATGCCTGCTTGTAGGTAACAAGTTTGTTTGGGCCACGAGTTGGCGCTGGTGGATTTCCGGCACGAGCACCATCGACTAGCGACTTCGCAGATTCAACTGTCTGGTTGTCATAGAACTCCCAGTTAGCCATGACTACAGGTGCGTAATCACATGCTGCATTGCACTCGATATGTTCGAGAGAAACTTTTCCATCTTCTGTAACACCATCATTTTCAATACCGAGATGCTCTTTCAGCGCTGAGAAGATTGCATCCCCGCCCATAACTGCGCAAAGTGTGTTTGTGCAGACACCCACGTGGTACTCACCTACTGGCTTGCGCTTATATTGGGTGTAGAAAGTTGCAACTGCAGAGACTTCAGCTGTTTCAATTTCGAGAAGTTCAGAGATTGTTTCGATGCCTTCATGTGTGACATAGCCAGATACTGATTGCACATAGTGAAGTAAAGGCATGATGGCAGAGCGGCTACGTGGGTAGCGCTTAATAATTGTCTGCATAAGGTCGCGATCTAGAGTCATCGGTCAACCCCTCCCATAACTGGATCGATGGATGCAACAGCACCGATGATGTCAGCGACCATTCCACCTTCACTCATTGCAGATGTTGATTGCAAGTTATTAAAGGAAGGTTCGCGGAAGTGAACACGGTATGGACGAGTTCCACCGTCTGAGACAACGTGTGCTGCAAGTTCACCGCGAGGGGATTCCACTGCTGCATAGGCCTGTCCTGCTGGAACGCGGAATCCTTCTGTGACAAGTTTGAAGTGATGAATCAGTGATTCCATCGATGTGCCCATAATTTCGCGGATGTGCTCAAGTGAGTTACCAAGTCCATCTGCGCCCAGTGCAAGCTGTGCTGGCCATGCAATCTTCTTATCGGCAACCATCACAGGTTGTCCTTCAAGTTTGTCGAGCTTGTCAGCTGCTTGCTCAATGATGCGAAGTGATTGCTCAAGCTCTGCCATGCGCACTAAGAAGCGACCATAGACATCGGCAGTATCTGCAGTAATTACCTCGAATTCATAATTTTCATATCCGCAGTAAGGCTGCATCTTGCGAAGATCCCAAGGAAGTCCTGCAGAGCGAAGTACTGGTCCTGTGATTCCAAGGGTTGTGCACCCTGCAAGATCTAAGTAACCAATTCCTTCAGTGCGCTTCATCCAGATGGTGTTACCAATAAGAAGCTTTGCATTATCTTCAAAGTTCTTACGAAGAGTCTTTACAACGTCGCGAATCTTTACCGTCATACCTGCTGGAAGATCTTGTGAAACTCCACCAGGGCGGACATAGGCCATATTCATGCGAAGGCCTGTGATTTCTTCAAAGGTATCAAGAACGATTTCGCGATCACGGAATGCGAAGAACATAGGTCCCATGGCACCGAGTTCAAGAGCACCTGTGCCAAGGGCCACCATGTGGGATGAAATACGGTTGAGCTCCATCATCATCACGCGGATCACTGATGCACGCTCGGGAACATCATTGGTAATTCCCAATAGCTTTTCAACTGCAAGGCAGTACGCAGTTTCGTTAAAGATAGGAGCTAAGTAATCCATACGGGTTGCAAAGGTGACAGCTTGTGTCCAGTTACGGAATTCAATGTTCTTCTCAATTCCTGTGTGCAGATATCCAATACCTGTGCGCACTTCAGTCACTGTTTCGCCTTCAAGTTCGAGAACCAGGCGAAGAACACCGTGCGTTGATGGGTGCTGTGGACCCATGTTGACGATGATGCGCTCTTCTTTTGATTCACCAATTTCAGAGACGAGTGAATCCCAATCGCCACCGGTAACTGAGAAGACTGTGCCCTCAGTAGTCTCGCGTGAGGATGCGTATGGATCTGAATACGTTGTCATCGGTAGCTCCTGCGATTTGAAGGTGCAGGTGTTGTTGCGCCCTTGTACTCAACGGCAATTCCACCGAGTGGGTAATCCTTACGTTGTGGGTGACCATTCCAGTCATCTGGCATCAAGATGCGAGTAAGACCTGGGTGGCCATCGAAGATGATTCCGAACATGTCGAAAGTTTCGCGCTCGTGCCAGTTATTGCCTGCCCATACTTCAACAAGGGATGGAATATGTGGATCAAGTTCTGATGTGGCAACTTCAAGGCGAAGGCGCTGATTCTTTGTGAGTGACAGAAGTGGGTATAGAGCAACGAGTTCTGCGCCAGCGCGATCTGGGTAGTGAACACCAGAAACGCCCATACACATTTCAAACTTCAACTTATCGCGCAAGATAAAGGCAACTTCAAGAAGACGAGACTTCTTAATGTGCAGTGTGAGTTCATATCCTGAAGTATCTCCGGTGCCACTGCCTCCGAACATACCTTTCTGATCTTCGCTCATTTACGCCAGCAACCCCTTCATCTGGATTGTTGGCTTGGCATTAAGAGCTGCAAGTTCAACTTCCTTGATAATCGCTTCGCGATTTGGACCGAGCTTTGTATCGCCAATAAGAGTGTGTAGCTTGATGATTGCATCCATCAACTGTTCAGGTCGTGGTGGGCAACCAGGTAGATAAATATCAACAGGAACAATGTGATCAACGCCTTGCACGATTGCATAGTTATTAAACATTCCACCCGATGAAGCACATGCACCCATGGAGATAACCCACTTTGGCGCTGTCATTTGATCATAAATCTGACGAAGCACTGGCGCCATCTTCTGTGAAACGCGACCTGCAACGATCATGAGATCTGCTTGACGAGGTGATGCGGAGAAACGTTCCATACCGAAGCGAGAAATATCGTGCTTCGGCGCAGATCCCAGCGCCATCATTTCAATGGCGCAACAGGCAAGGCCAAATGTTGCAGGCCAGAGCGAGCTCTTGCGCATGTAACCGGCAAGACCTTCAACAGTTGAGAGAAGGATTCCGCTTGGTAATTTATCTTCTAGGCCCACGAATTAATCCCATTCCAATCCACCGCGACGCCACACATATGCATATGCGACAAAGACTGTTCCAATAAAAATTGCCATCTCAACTAATCCAAAGAGGCCGAGCTTGTCGAAGGTAACTGCCCATGGATAGAGAAAAACAATTTCAATATCGAAGATGATAAAGAGCATCGCTGTGAGGAAGTACTTCACCGGAAAGCGTCCACCTTGAATAGCTTGCGGTGATGGTTCGATTCCGCACTCATATGCTTCAAGCTTGGCGCGGTTATAGCGAGCAGGGCCGGTAACGGCTGCGATACCCACAGAGAAGGCGGCAAATCCAAAGCCGATGGCAAAGATCACCAGGATCGGAATATATGGATTTGCGCTCACGAGCCAAATCCTAAGCGTTGGCAGATGCCGATTAAACCGTTACGGCTTGCGCGCTTTGTGAACTGCGACAACTCCGCCAGTCAGGTTCTTCCATGAAATATCGACCCATCCAGCAGCCTCGATCTGGGCAGCGAGCGCCCTCTGATCTGGCCATGCCCGGATGGACTCTGCCAGGTAGATATAGGCATCGGGATTTGATGAAGTTTTTCGGGCAACCCAAGGAAGAGCCCTCATGAGGTAATTGGTATAAATGGTGCGAAAGGGACGCCAGGTAGGGCTTGAGAACTCAGCGACGATGAGGTGTCCCCCGGGCTTTACTACTCGAAGCATCTGCGCGAGCGCTTTTTCAGTGTTCTGGGTATTGCGAAGGCCAAAGGAGATGGTGGCGACATCGAATTCACCTTCAGCAAAGGGCAGATTGAGGGCATCGGCCTTGGTAAAGGCAAGGTGGGGCCGTGCTTTGCGCCCTGCTGCAAGCATCCCCTCACTGAAATCAGCTGGGATGACATCTGCGCCAGCTGCAGCCAAAGGCTCAGAGCTTGAGCCTGTGCCCGCGGCTAAATCCAGGATCTTCATCCCGGGGCGGGGAGCGATGATCTTCGTTGTCGCCTTACGCCAGGCCTTGGTGCGGCCCAGGCTCAAGAGATCGTTGACCAGGTCATAGCGCTTTGCAACGCCATCGAACATGGCGGCAACTTCATCAGGATTCTTATCCATATTGGCGCGTGACATGCGCATATTCTCTCTGAAGGTAGGCTCTGCGCACAACTTGTATCTGACTTCAACAATGAGAGGCTCACCCGATGTCACTTCACTCTGGCTCACTTCGCTCAGCTGTCTTTCCACGTTCTACTGCCCTGACTGAAGCGCTCTTTGTAGTTGGCGGCGTCGGCTTTATCTCTCTCCTTGCTCAAATTTCACTTCCTGTTCCGGGCTCACCTGTTCCAGTCACAGGTCAGACACTTGCAGTCTTGTTGATTGGAACTACCTATGGCGCTCGCCTAGGTCTGATGACTTTTGCTACATATTTATTGGCCGGAATTGCAGGAGCACCCATCTTCGCTCCCTCTGCAACAAGTGCTAACCACGGCATTGATCGCCTGATCGGTGCAACAGGTGGATACCTCGTTGGAATGCTCGTTGCATCTTTCGTCCTTGGTTACCTTGCAGATCGCAAAGCAGATCAAAAGTTTCGCACATCATTTCCTGCACTCTTACTCGGTGATCTCATCATCTTCACACTTGGTCTTGCATGGCTTCATGCTTCCCTTGATCTGACATGGGCTGCCACCTTTAAAGCAGGACTTACACCTTTCATTCTCGGTGAGGCTCTCAAGATTGCAATCACTGCAACATCACTTCCTCTTATATGGCGAAGAATTTCACGCAGCCTCAATCGCTAAATGCCCTCCCTTATCCCCGTCACCACAAATCGCATTGGTGATCACCTTCCGCTATTAGAGCTGCTTCCCAGTGATGCGCCTTTGTCATGGGTGCGCAACGGTGAAGGCCTTGTGGGATGGGGAGTTCATGCAACCACCACAGTCAGTGGAAAAGATCGCTTTGAGAAAGCTCGCGAATGGTGGCACCACCAACTAGAAACATTCGCTGTTGCAAACTCTGTTCACGGCAGTGGCACAGGACCAGTTCTCTTTGCCTCATTCTCATTTGATAGAAATCAAGAGTCTGTACTAGTTATTCCTAAGGTTGTTGTTGGACAGAAAGGGCTGCAATCCTGGATTACATGGATTGGCGATACACCTCAGCCTCTTCTTCCAGAAAAACCTGAAAACTCCTCACAAGGTACCTTCACATTTAGCGATGGAAGCATCAGCACAACAGCGTGGAAAGAGCGCGTTGCACAAGCAATCACACGTATTGAAACAACTAAGGTCGACAAGGTTGTTCTAGCAAGAGATCTTCTTGCAACAACGAGTACAGATATCGATGCACGTCCCATCCTTGCCAAGCTCGCATCTGAATATCCATCGACGTGGACATTTGCCGTTGATGGTCTTGT
>JAPLBL010000049.1 GCA_026392765.1 Actinomycetota bacterium | reverse complement strand
AAACAATTCCTTTTCAACACCGAGCTGTGCAAGGCGATCTGCAAGGTAGCCGATTGCTTCTGCATTCTTAAAGTTTGTCTGGCGAACCCAACGGACAACTTTCTGACCGCGCACGCTAAATGAATCATCGCCATTCTTCTGAACAGTAAATCCTGAATCATCGACTGCAATAGGGCGCAAGATAATGCGAGTGCGCTCTTCCTTTGCAGCTTCCGCGCGTTCGCGCTGAACAAGGCGTGCCATGGAGTAAAGAAGTTCTTGCAGACCTTCACGGCTTGCAGCAGAGACCTTATAAACCTCATAGCCCTTTTCTTTGAGCTGCTCCTCCACCATATCTGCCATAGCTTTTCCATCAGGCAGATCGACTTTATTCAAGGCCACAATGCGAACACGATCTTCAAGGCCACCATAGAGCGCAAGTTCATTTTCAATAGCATCAAGGTCATCAATCGGGTTGCGATCTGTCTCAAGAGTTCCACAATCCAAAACGTGCACGAGTGCAACGCAACGCTCGACGTGGCGTAGGAATTGAAGTCCAAGGCCTTTACCTTGTGAAGCACCTGGAATAAGCCCTGGAACATCTGCCACGGTAAAGCGTGTGTCTCCTGCTTGAACAACGCCAAGGTTTGGAACAAGAGTAGTAAATGGATAGTCAGCAATCTTTGGACGCGCAGCTGATATTGCTGCAATGAGGGATGACTTTCCAGCGCTAGGAAATCCAACGAGTGCAATATCTGCAACAGATTTGAGTTGAAGAGTAAGTCTGCGCTCTTCACCTGGTTCACCAAGGAGTGCAAAACCTGGTGCGCGACGTTTTGATGAAGCTAGAGCTAGGTTTCCAAGGCCACCATGTCCACCGCGCGCTGCAAGGAATGTTGTTCCAATACCAATTAAATCTGCAATCTGTTGTCCATCTTCATCATAGATAACTGTGCCGTTAGGAACAGCCATGATGAGGTCCTCACCAGAAACACCATCTTTGCGATCACCAAAGCCTTGGTGGCCCGATGTTGCCTTGCGGTGTGGTGAATGGTGAAAATCAAGAAGAGTAGTTACTGATGAATCAACAACAAGAATGATGTCACCACCGCGACCACCGTTGCCACCATCAGGACCACCCAGTGGCTTAAATTTTTCGCGCTTTACAGAGACGCAACCATCTCCACCTTTTCCGGCAGAGGCATAGAGAGTGACGCTATCAATGAACGTTGTCATTGCTACTCCCTTTCCTTTAAGACGGTTGTAAAACTATTGAGAATAAAAAAGCGGACCGCGATAAATGCGGCCCGCTCTTTGTAGAGAAACCTAAATTAAGCTGCAGGGACTACATTCACTACGCGACGATCGCGAGCGCGACCGAATTCAACTACTCCTGCTGCAAGAGCGAAGAGTGTGTCATCTTTACCGCGTCCAACGTTCTTGCCTGGGTGGAAGTGTGGTCCACGCTGACGAACGAGAATCTCTCCTGCATTTACTTCTTGGCCACCAAAACGCTTAATACCGAGGTACTGTGGGTTTGAATCGCGACCGTTACGTGTTGAGGAAACACCCTTTTTACTTGCCATTTGTTTGCTCCCTTAACCCTTACTTAGCACCGCTGATTGCGGTGATCTTTACTCGTGTGTGCTGTGCACGGAAACCTTGACGACGGCGATGGCCAGTCTTGTTCTTGTAACGAAGGATGTCGATCTTTGGACCCTTTACTTCGTCGATAACTTCTCCAGTTACCTTGATGCTTGAGAGAACCTTGAGGTCAGTTGTGACATTTGCGCCATCAACGACGAGAAGAGCTGGGAATGAAACTGATGCGCCAACTGCAGCGTCGATGCGATCGACGGTGATGGTCTCGCCAACAGTTACCTTCTCCTGGCGGCCGCCAGCTTTAACGATTGCGTACATTCTTTATTGCCTCAGTTCTTCTCACTTAGTTATCAAGCCTGATTCACGCATAAGGCGTGCTCGGGCAGAGGCTAAGGGTACGGATTTCGCACCCTCGGGGTCAAATTGGCCGATTTGGCCTAATTATTTAGGCGGTAATAACCCCAGAGCTTGCTGCCCTGCGGCGGCGCTTTCCCTTGGGGGCGGCAACCTTCTCTTCGGTGTCTTCCACCGCAAGACGATCTTCATTGAGAGTCTCATGGAATTCGTGGTCGGTAGCGCTGTCTTCATCAACATCTGGGTGATGTGCGCTCTGTGAATTAACCTGAGGCATTGGAGCTTTCATCTTCACAGGATCCATATGAATATGAATTCCGCGCCCATTACATGAATCACATGTTGTGGAGAATGCTTCGATTAGTCCCTGTCCAACGCGCTTACGTGTCATCTGCACAAGTCCAAGGGAGGTTACTTCTGCAACCTGGTGCTTTGTGCGATCGCGGCCAAGGCTTTCTACCAATCGGCGCAATACAGCATCACGGTTTGATTCAAGAACCATATCGATAAAGTCGATAACAACGATTCCACCTAAGTCGCGAAGGCGAAGTTGACGTGCAATCTCTTCCGCGGCTTCTAGGTTGTTCTTGGTAACAGTCTCTTCCAGGTTTCCACCCTTACCGATGAACTTACCGGTGTTCACATCGATAACAACCATCGCTTCAGTGCGATCGATAACAAGGGAGCCACCAGATGGTAGATAGACCTTGCGATCAAATGCCTTAGCGAGCTGTTCTTCAACGCGGTAGTCAGCGAACAAGTCACCGCTGCCTGAATATTTTTCAATCTTAGTGACGAGCTCAGGTGCGATAGAGCCTAGGTATGAACTGATTTCATCCCATGCTTCATTGCCTTGAATGATGAGCTTGCGGAAATCTTCATTGAAGATATCGCGGATGACGCGCACAGCAAGATCTGGCTCTGAAAGCAGAAGCGCTGGTGCATGGAAGTTTGGATTTGTTGACTTCTGATAGATATCTTCCCATTGCGCTTTCAGGCGCTCGACATCTGCTGTCAGCTCTGCCTCTGAAACTCCTTCAGCTGCTGTACGAACAATGACGCCAGCATCTTCTGGAATAAGAGTCTTGAGAATCGCTTTCAGGCGCGTGCGCTCTGATTCAGGAAGTCGCTTGGAGATTCCGCTCATTCCACCGCCAGGAACATAGACAACATAGCGTCCTGGAAGTGAGATTTGGCTAGTAAGGCGTGCACCCTTTTGCCCGATCGGATCTTT
>JAPLBL010000051.1 GCA_026392765.1 Actinomycetota bacterium | reverse complement strand
ATTAACTGCCCTATTTGATTGAGCAGTGATGGATGCAGAGTTTGCAGTGAGTGCATCATTGGTAGCTGTTGCAAGAGAGGTTGACCTTGAATAAGGGTAACCAGCACTTGTTGTGTAGCCATCAATAATCCATGTGATTTTCCCATCCACAATTGCTGGGTATGGATCTCCATCAAGTGTGAGCCATGGAGCAACCTTTGCAACTCGCTCGCGAGGTGAACGGTTGTAGAGAATCTTTGAATCTGCGTTAATCAAGTTAGAGAGCAAGATGCGCTGTTCGCCGTACTTGATTGCAAAGAGCAACTTGTTGATGGTGCTTCCGACAGGAACTCCACCCTGACCTGTGTAGGTGTAATTCTTCTGCCCATTGGCAGATGTGTCATCTGGGTAGTCAAACTCCACTGGTGCATTGCTCTTCTTGCCACCAATGATGGAGTAGTCGGGAACGTTCTCACCGAAGTAAACGCGAGGTTGGAATGTTCCGAGCCCCTTTGTTGGTGGAAGGTCGCCAACAAGGAAGTTTGGCTTTCCATCTGCATCAACTTGATTTCCATATGCAGCTACGAATCCAAATCCATGTGTGTAGACAAGGTGGTCGTTAATCCAGTTACGGCTTGGGTTGCCATCAATGTTGAGTTCACGAACTGCAACAACTGCATCGCGAGAAACTCCATTGACTGTGTAACGATCGATATCGAGTGACTCTGGGAATGTGTAGTAAGGCTTGATTTGCTGAAGCTGACGGAATGTTGCAGAGAGAACGTTCGGATCCATCAAGCGGATATTTGCAATAGTTGCTGCATCCTTTGCGAGCTGTCCTGCACTCGTTGACAAGGTTGCGTTGTAATCCTGCATCACTACGCCATTGAGGTCATAGGCAGCACGGGTCGCATCGATATTGCGCTGGATGTATGGGGCTTCCTTTGATGATTCTGATGGCTTCACCTGGAACTGTTGAATAGCACCTGGATAAATACCTGCAATCAGAACTGATGAGACAACAAGGAGTGCGGTTCCGGCAGCTGGAAGCAGCCATGAACGGCGGATGATATTTGCAAAGAAGAGAACTGCGCAGACAACTGCAATGGCAGAGAGAATCGCTTTGGCGGGAAGAGTTGCATTGACATCTGTATAGGTAAGTCCTGTGATGAGTCTGCTCTCCTTGAGAGCAAGTGCATAACGATCAAACCAATATGCAACAGCCTTGAGAAGGACGATGAGACCAAGAAGAACAGAGATCTGCACGCGAGCTGCAACTGTTGTGCGATCTGTCTGTACTTGAGTACGGATTCCGCCATACATGTAATGAATAAATGCTGATGCAAGAGTTGCAAGAACTAGGGTAGAGATTGCCCACCCAATAATTGCCTGCCACATTGGAAGACGGAAGGCAAAGAATGAGATGTCGAGACCGAATTGAGGATCTTTGACACCGAAATCTGTTGAGTTCTTAAAGAGCATCCACTCACGCCAGAAGACCATTCCTGATGTTCCACCGAAGTAAGCAAGTGCAAGAACAATTCCTAGAAATACCCAGCGACGAATGGGTTCTACTTGTGCGCGCAGTCTTTCAAGGCCACTGATTTCGATGCTTGTTGGAACATAGAGTGGGCGGCGCTTATATGCGAGGAATATATTGAGAGAAATCACAAGCGAGGTAATGAGACCAACAATCAGAAAAAGTTGAATCTTTGTCACTAGAACCGTTGACCACACTGTTGTGAAGTCAACTGATTTGAACCAAAGCCAATCTATATAGAAGCCACTGAAGTAGGCAACGAGCGCACCCAGTGCGACCAAGATTGCTGCGGTAATGACAAGCGGATTGCGATTTCTATTCATGCACCTAGGTTAGTGCAACCTGTAACCCCTCGAAAATTGGAATCAGGTGGCTTCCGAAGGTATGTCATAGCTTCTTCAAGCGTGGAAATGGCCACCACGGAGATGCCACTCACATTCTCCGGAATTTCTCCGCAATTTTCGCGTGAGGCGAAGAGCACAGTGGCGCCAGCCTTCTTGGCAGCAATGATCTTCTCGGCGATGCCACCAATTGCTCCAACTTTTCCATCGGCTGTAATAGTTCCAGATCCTGCAACTTTCTGTCCTTGCAAAATATCAACAGGTGTAAAGAAATCAATGAGACCAATAGTAAAAATCAATCCACCACTAGGGCCACCCGTATTGGGAAGGGAAATTTTCAATGAGCTATCAGAGAGCTTGGAGATATCTATCGATGGAAAATTCTTTCTCAGATAATTCTTCGTCGCAGCCATTGCATCGCTCTGTGAAAGCTTCATCTCACGTAACGCTTTCTTCTCTTCCTTAACAGATGTCGTATTTCGTTTATATATAGCCGAGCGAGGGAAGAGAACACAGTCTGCGCGAGCCCAACAGCCAATAGCTTCAGCTCCGAGAATCTTTGCATCTGCAGTAGAGACCCAAATGGAGAGAAGATAGACCTGGCCATTGGGCTTATATGTCTTGATATCTGCGCTCTTTACCTTCAGCACTTTAGGAAAAAGGGGCGTGCCTTCACCAGGTTGGATCACGACAAAATTGACCGGTGTAACTAACGGGATAAGAAAGAAGAGTGAAAAGAAGAGAGTCAGTAAACGCGGAGTCTTAGAGAAACGAGGCGCCATGGTGGGATTACTACTACCTACAGCAGAGAATCTTTATCTGGCTGCGGTTGATCTAGCTCTGGTTCAACCGTTGAGGCATCACGGAATGAATCTTGAAAGCGTTGGAATTGCCCTACTGATCGAGATGTTTCAGTTTCAAATTTTGACTTGAACTTTGAGACCCAGATGACATAGCCGATAGCGCCAATCAAGCCAGCTGCGGGAACGACCCACCAGATAAGGGCTGCGAAGGCGCTTGATCCTGCGAGTAATTCGGTGTGGGGCATGCAAAAATCTTAGTCCTTCTGGGAAGAAAGTGCCCACTCTGATGGTTACACCCTGTAGATAGAATCAATCCATCCGCAACCTGGCCTAGCTTTTCTTAAGGGAGTAACTGATGTCACCTTTTGGATTCACACCTGATGATGGTGATGAAGAAAATGGTAAGCCAGAAGACTTAAATGCGATGATGCGTCAGATGCAAGAACAGATTCAAAAACAATTTGAACAACTTGGAATTAACCCAGCAGGTTTCGTCAACCCCTTTGCATCTTTTGCACAAGGTTCACAAGATGCACTTCCTCAAGCAGTCGTCCGTGATACGGCAAAGAAATTTGTGCAAGCTCAAGGATCCCAACCACTTGGAACAAAAGATGTCACTGTCGTAGATAACGCCTTTGAAATTGCAGATCTCTGGCTCAATGAAGCAACGGTCTTTCCTGCAACCTCTGGGACTACATCACAGCGCTCTGTCAGTCGACTTGATTGGGTTGATGAAACCCTCGCAGGATGGCAGGCAACGATGGAGCCACTTGCGACAGGTCTCTCATCTGCGATCTCCTCCCTTCTCGATGATGCGATGGCCCAACAATCACAAGATGTCGATTCTGGTGAAGCGATGGCAGGACCTATGGGTGCAATTGCAGGTCTACTGCGCACCTTTATTGGTTCTCTCATTGCTACTCAATTAGGCCAAGCAATTGGCGGAATTTCAGCAACAGCAACAGGTGCTCATGATGTGGGGCTACCCCTTCTCGACCCTGCGCGCCCACTGTTGATTCCTGAAAACATTGAGAAATGGAGTCAGGACCTTGAGATACCAAAGACAGAGATCTATCTTTTCCATGCACTGCGCGAGGCAGCCGTAGCAAGACTCTTTGAATCAAACCCGTGGCTTGTCTCCTATATTCGCAGCGCCATCGTTGATTACGGTCGCGGTATTCATATTGATATGGAAGCAATTCAACGACAAACAGAGGAGGCGATGCAGAACTTTGATCCATCGCAAAGCAACCCTGAATCAAATGAAAACTCTTTCACTATTGCACTCAATAATGGGATTTTCACACCGGAGGAAACACCAGCACAGCGCGCAGCTCTCTCCAAGTTAGAGACAGCACTTGCACTTGTCGATGGTTGGGCTGATGAAGTCACAACACTTGCAGCAGGTGAGCGACTTCCTGCACTTGCTCAGCTTCGCGAAATGAATCGACGACAAAGGGCGACAAGTGCGCCATCACAACAACTCTTTAAAACTCTCCTAGGACTTGAAGTCACTCCCAAACTTGCACGAGAGGCGAGCGCTTTCTGGCAGAAGGTGCGCGAATCAAAAGATGTTGCAGCCCGTGATCAGATTTGGAGTGGGATTTTGCCCAGCGCCGAAGAATTATTGGAAGCTGAGAAGTTCTTAGCGTCCTCTGAGATTCCAGATGACCTCAGCGGTCTGCTCTAAGCCACTTCTTCTAAAGGGAAAAGAAAAGCGAAGTCCCCGGGCGCACATTTCGATATCAGCCTTCCCCTTGCTGATATCAAACGGTTATCCGAGGACTTCGTATGCGAAAAGTACGACGAATAGTGAGCAGAATCAAACGAAAAAGGCTAAGACACAAGAAAAATTTTCTGTCAAAATTTATCGATACCTCGATAAATAATTGTCTTATCTAATACATTTCCTCAATGACTACTGGAGACTTTCAGCCAGAATTTGAAGAAGTCACTCTGCCTGGGGTCGATGAGGGTGAAATCCTTGTCATTCGCTCGACTCGACGTAAAAAGAGCATCTCTGCCTATCGCCAAGGTGGTCGCATCGTCATCTCTATCCCTGCACGACTCAGTAAAGCTGACGAGAGAGCCATCGTTCCCGAGATGATCGCCAAGATTCGCAGCCAAGAGCAGTCCAAGACCCCGGGAGAAGCTGATCTGATCGCACGTATCGATGAGTTACTGACCGAACTTGCTCCTGAAATCATTGAACGACCTGTTTCAGTGACATGGAGGGCAATGAGAGAGCGTTGGGGCTCCTGCACCAGCGTTGATCGCTCAATCCGCATCTCAGATCGCCTCAAGCTTGCCCCTGACTATGCACTCGATTACGTCCTCTTTCATGAGGCAATCCACCTTCAATACTTCGACCATGGAGCTGAATTCAGCGAAGTCTTGGCCAGATTCGAGGATTCAGAGCTGGCAAGTGCCTATCTCGATGGATATGAGGCCGCTGAGAGGTCACTCCTTGCCCCTGTGGAGCTGGAGAAGATCTAGACCAAATCCCCACGCACAATCACCGCGTGGAGAGCGTGTTTTGAGCGTGAGCGGGAGTATCGTTCCAGCCAGTACACATGAGCGCCAAGCACATGGGTCGAACGGAGGCAAAAATGGCAGAGGTAGAGACATACAAGGGTGACGCTTACTGCGTTAAGTGCAAAGCCAAGCGTGATTTCGAGGGAACTGTAAAGATCTCAGACTCTGGTCGTCGCATGGCACAGGGCATCTGCCCAGTGTGTGGCACCAAGGTAAATCGCATTCTTGGCAAGAAGCTAGAATAAGTTTTACGTCACTCATACGTAGCAATAGCCCTCGCCCTTTACGGGTGGGGGTTATTTCTTTTCTCCGCACTCTTCTTAACCAGCTCACCCTCACTACGCGTTGAGAGACCAACTGCAGCGCGTTGAGAAATTAGGGCTTACTGCACAGATTGATATCCGCGCTCGCTTGCCATAACAAGGGCGCGCCCACAATGCGCAGCTATGAGAACGTTAAAGCGCGGAATATCACTTTTTACCACAACAACACCCGGGGAGTATTTTCTCGGCACAGCATCGCGAGCAATTCGCATCTACACCTGCGAACAGAAAGTCATCGCCGAACATCTTGCTCGTGGAGTGGATGAGAACGATATTTCTCAGATCACAGGAGTCTCCCCCATCGCAGTTCATAACCTGATGACAGAACTTGCACATGAGTCACTGATTGACACTTCCCAAGGCTCCATCACAGTCAGCGATCGATTTATTTCAAAGCTCGATAACCGAGCAACAAAAAATAGTAAGCCTAATAGAGATGGTGCATACATCCAACTTCACAATCGCCTTGCACCTGAACTTGAACAGAGCACGTGGATTGATGGAGTAACAGATGGTGGAGTTTCGCTCTTAAGTGCCAGACAGAATTACCTTCTTGAAATCTCAGGTAGCAATCGAGTTGCCACACTGCTCTATACACTCTTACTCACCAGTGGCTTTACTCAGGTCCGCTATGCAGCCAGAGGCAGAAGCTCGGCCATCGCAGACTTAGATCTAGGAGTCGATGGCATTACATCAAGTGATTTTGGATTTTCCTTCACCAAAAATCGTGAAGATCTTCGTCGTGATTACTCACTCTTTCCTCTTGATAAGAGCGCCAATTACTTAGATGAGGCATCAACTCCAGATCTTGCAATTGCATGTGGTGATATAGATCCTGAAAAGTTATCTCTCTGGATGAGTTATGGACAAGCATTTATGCATATCCCACATCCACGTGCAGCTCGCGCAGAGATAGGGCCGATTGTTATTCCGGGAAAGACGCCATGCTTGCGGTGTGCACAATTAGCAGAATGCGATCAAAGTGGAGTTATCTCAAGTCGCACATTGGCAGCGCCTGAGAAAGTGGAATACCCACAAATTGCAGCTCACGCAGTTGCTGCGTTGGCAGCCTCTCAGATAACTGCTTATTGCGATGCCATCACACTTTCAGAAGGAGAAGCTCTCAAAGGGCCCGAGATCTTTGGAAAAATCACTGTCACTGACTATCAAAGGCTTGCGCAACCACAGGTGGTGGCGATTACTCGCCACCCACTCTGTGGATGTGCTTTCTAACTCTTCTTACATCTGGCTTTCAATAAGTCGCGCAGCAGCAATCACCTGACGCGGTGGTCGTCCAGCACGACGCTTGCGTTCGATGATGACGCCATCTTCGATTAACTGCCCGCCCCATACTCCGCATGGCTCTTGGCGAGATAGAGCGCCATCAAGACACTTGTTGCGCACAGGACATGTTCCGCAGAGCGCCTTAGCCTCGAGAACTCCCTGATCTGTTTCAGAGTAGAAGAGCTCAGGGTCTGCTAGATGGCATGGCAGGGTGAAAGCCTTGGCGTTGTCATATGTGAACGTCACATCCTTCAAGCCAATCTTTTCGCCGTTATCTGCCCAGCCTGGTACCTGTAGTTCGCTGAAGAGAACTGTCATAGCTCTCACCTCTTCTCTCTGTTTCTAGACCTTGCGATCTATCTCGTTTCTTTCTTTTTCTGTCTTGTTAGTTGTTTTAGGAAAATAAAAAAGGACCTACAAATCCTTGGTGGATTTGAGGCCCTTGTGGGTCTGTTCGAAGTTACTCGACTAGAGCTCCTGTGGCCTCAACCACTGCATAAAAGTTGGCGTAAAACGCTGACTTCGTTGCTGTGGGCCAAGCTGCGCGCTTATGAGTGCGCTTAGCTGTGGCTGTTGAGGTTGTATGAGCAGCAGAAGGAACAGCAGCGCGTGCGCCTGCTGTTGTTGAAGTGAATACTGAAATCATCTCAACGCCTCCTGTTATCAATCACCGATTATTCGATGAAGTTCCAAGGGTACGCGAGCCCTATGAACTCTGGCAAGTTAATTAAATCCCCCTACGAACTGGCGAGTAGCCCGGATTCACGCAGGAATGGGCTGGGGCTCTTGCGGTAGGAGATATGTAAATCAGCCTTGGCACGCGTAATTCCCACATAAAACAGGCGTCGTTCCGACCCGCTCCCACTCAAGTCCCTTTGCTGCATGCAGCGTTGCAAGGGTGATCACGGGCATCGTTGGTGGATTATTTTGCTGCACGCGATCTTCGACTTCACGTAAGTATCCGCGCAGAGTTTTCGGTGTGAAATTCTCATCGCCATCAAGCTCGCGAGCTAAATGGAGAAGAGCTGCAATTCCATCGATTGCCTCACCCGTTAAATATGGTTGTGCAAGCGTGCGCAGTTCATCAATCCAGCCTTGGCCTTCAGCAGGAATAACAGATGCTTTACGAACTTCACTTAAGAAATCACGGACCTCTCTGCGATCAAAGAATCTATCGGTACTGCGCACTTGATAGGGCAAGTTCACTTTCTGCATAGCGCGTTCAACGCTCTTGAGCTGTGAATTAGTGCGAGCAAGAATTGCAACCTCGTGAGGTGGTGTTCCACTACTTAAAAGCTCAGTGATCTCAGAGAGCACACCATTTACTTCAGCTGCCTCATCAGAGTAGCCAATAACGCTTGGTTGAGTGCCATGATCGTTCTGCGCAACAAGTTCTTGTCCCATGTTTGTGCAGGATCTCCCACAACGCAAATGTCATTGCGCTTTCCAAGCCAGGCATTAATCAGCCTTTGCTGCACAGGCGAGACATCCTGATACTCATCGATAGTGAAGTATCGATACTGATCTTGCACTCTCTCGCGCACTTCACGCTCTTCCTCCAACATTGCAGCGCAGAGAAGTAGCACATCTTCAAAGTCGATCGCTAACTCTTGTTTTTTAACTGATTCATATGCCGTGTAAATCTGCACCATCTGCTCAGGTAATACGCGTGGTTTCTGCATGCGCTTGGAGATTTCATCCACATAATCACTCGGAGCAACTTGAGAGACCTTGGCCCATTCGATCTCTGATGCAATATCGCGCATAAGCTCGCGATTAGTTGCTCGCACAGAATCACTTAAGCCTGCGCGATTAATCGCCTCCGTAAGAAAACCTGTCTTGGTTGTGATGAGATCTGGTGTTCGACCACCGAATACTGAAGGCCAAAAATAGAGAAGTTGCTTCAGGGCTGCTGAGTGAATTGTGCGTGCTGCAACGGTGGGAACACCTAATGAGCGAAGTCGTGCGCGCATCTCACCTGCAGCTTTTGCTGTGAAGGTCAGCGCCAATACTTTCTGCGGATCCATCGTGCCAATTGCTGCTGCATAGGCGATGCGATGGGTAATAGCACGAGTCTTTCCAGTGCCCGCTCCTGCAATAACGCAGACAGGGCCACGAGATGCCAGTGCTACGGCGCGCTGATCAGGGTCTAGCGCTGCAAGAATTTCATCTTCTATCGCCACGTTTCGCCGCCAAGTGCTACTTCACCGAGCCAGCCTTCAATCATCTTGCG
>JAPLBL010000106.1 GCA_026392765.1 Actinomycetota bacterium | reverse complement strand
CCTGGAAGTTCGCCACGGTGTGCCATCTCGCGGAAACAGATACGGCAGATACCAAATTTTTGGTAGACCGCATGAGGACGTCCACAACGTTGGCAACGTGTGTAGCCGCGAACCTTGAACTTAGGCTTGCGTGCTGCTTTGACCTTAAGTGATGTCTTTGCCATTTGGCGCCTCTCTTAGTTTTCCTTGAATGGGAAGCCGAGTGCGCGAAGTAATTCGCGACCCTCTTCATCATTCTTGGCAGTAGTTACGAAAGTGATATCCATACCGCGGGTGCGATCGATCTTGTCCTGTTCGATTTCTGGGAACACATTTTGCTCGGTTAGACCGAATGTGTAGTTACCGTTTCCATCGAATTGCTTTGGAGATAAACCGCGGAAGTCACGAATACGCGGAAGTGCGATCGATAGCAGACGATCTGTGAACTCCCACATCCGATCATTGCGAAGTGTTACGTGGCAACCAATTGGCATACCTTCGCGCAACTTGAACTGTGCAATTGATTTACGAGATTTAGTTACTTGTGGCTTCTGTCCAGTGATGATTGTGATGTCACGGATAGCGCCTTCAATTAGCTTTGAATCACGAGCTGCTTCACCAACACCCATATTCACAATTACCTTTGTGAGGGTTGGAATCTGCATTACGTTCTTGTAAGCAAACTTAGTTTTTAGAGCTGGCTTGATCTCTGTTGCATAACGCGTCTTTAGACGTGGTGCAGTAGAAGTAGTCATTACAGATCCTTTCCAGTGCGGCGAGAGATGCGAACATTCTTGCCATTTTCGTCTTTGCGGGTTCCGCTGCGAGTTGCTTTTCCATCGCTATCAACCAACATCACATTTGAAATGTGAATTGCTGATTCAACAGTAAGGATTCCGCCAACTTTTACGCCGCGTTCGCTGGTTGTTTCCTGGGTGTGGCGCTTTACGCGAGCAACACCTTCAACAAGAACGCGAGATTTCGCCTTGTCTACTTCAAGAATCTTTCCAGTTACGCCCTTATCTTTTCCGGCAATAACAAGGACTTCATCGCCCTTCTTAAGTTTCAAAAGCTTTGCCATTTTTTATAGCACCTCCGGAGCAAGGGAAATAATCTTCATGAACTTCTTGTCGCGAAGTTCGCGAGCAACTGGTCCGAAGATACGAGTGCCGCGTGGTTCGCCATCCGCTTTTAGGATAACTGCAGCATTCTCATCAAATTTAATATATGAACCATCAGGACGACGGTTCTCCTTAACGGTGCGAACGATGACAGCCTTTACGACTTCACCCTTCTTTACTTGACCGCCAGGAATTGCATCTTTAACAGAGCAAACAATGATGTCGCCGATTCCGGCGTAGCGTCGTGAGGAACCACCGAGAACACGAATACAAAGGAGTTCCTTTGCACCGGTGTTATCCGCGACTCGAAGTCTGGATTCTTGTTGAATCATTTGTCAGTGTCCCCTTACTTAGCCTTCTCAAGAATTTCAACAACGCGCCAACGCTTTGTAGCTGATAGCGGACGTGTTTCCATCAAGAGAACGCGATCGCCAATACCGGCGCTGTTGTTCTCGTCATGTGCCTTCAACTTATGAGTGCGAGTCATAACTTTTGAATACATGGCGTGCTTGACCTGGTTTTTAATTTCGACAACGACAGTTTTATCCATCTTGTCTGAAGTTACGATGCCTTCGCGAGTTTTACGGAAGCCACGAGCTTCTTCTGTATTAGAAGATGTCATGCTGCGCCTCCAATTCCTAATTCACGTTCACGCAAGATTGTGTAAATCCGCGCAATCTCTTTACGAACAGCGGTCAGACGACCGTGGCTCTCAAGTTGGCCAGTAGCTGCTTGGAATCGAAGGTTGAAAAGTTCTTCCTTTGACTCACGCAACTTGTTAGCAAGTTCTTCGCTCGCAAGAGCGCGTAGCTCTTCAGTTGTAACGATATTTGCCATTAGAACTCCTCACGACGAACTACTCGGCACTTCATTGGAAGCTTGTGAATCGCGCGAGTCATTGCCTCGGTGGCGATATCTTCTGTAACACCAGAGATTTCAAACATAACGCGACCTGGCTTTACGTTTGCAATCCACCATTCTGGAGAACCCTTACCGGAACCCATACGAGTTTCAGCTGGCTTCTTTGTTAATGGACGATCTGGATAAATATTGATCCAAACTTTTCCACCGCGCTTGATATGACGAGTCATAGCAATACGTGCAGCTTCAATTTGGCGGTTAGTTACGTA
>JAPLBL010000092.1 GCA_026392765.1 Actinomycetota bacterium | reverse complement strand
CCAACAACCCACCGTGTGGGAGCACCCGATACTGCAAGCATGGTGACAACGGATGCGCTAATGATCAGGACTGTCCCCATATCAGGTTGAGCAAGGATGAGAAGAATAGGAATAGCTGCAACACCGAGTGCCTTTAATACATCTTGATGCGAAGGTGCATCATTATTGTGTGTGCGCTCAGATAAGAGCATTGCAATGCCGATGATGATAGAAATCTTTGCAATCTCTGCTGGTTGAATCTGCAAACCTGCTGGCAAACGAATCCATGCCTTTGCGCCATTTACTTCGCTACCCACTCCTGGAATGAGAACAAAGAGAAGTCCGAAGACACCTAGCCCCCAGATATAGGGCGTGTATGCGCGAAGAAGACGGTAATCGATAATTGTCGTTCCCCACGCAAGTGCAAGACCGATAACAATATTGATGACATGGCGCTTGAGGTAATACTGGGGATCTAAGCCATTTGATGCATACCAATCACGAGTTGCTGCATAGACAAGCGAGAAAACTGAACTTCTACGCGCTCGACGATAAGGGCTGCGATTGAGGAATGTACTCATCGTTTCACCTTCGCCTTCGCAGTGGGTGTTGGGCTAGCAAGAACTTTTGGTTTCCCGGGATTTAATATAGATGGCTTTGGTTTTGTTGCAGGTGAGATGCGAGGCAACGTGGTCGGTGGCTTTCCATTAGGAAAGAGTGCAAGCTCTGGCTTGACCGTAGATCCTTGAGCACCAAAGATTGCTTCATAAATCTGTCGAACACCAACACCTGATGTGCCAGCACCGTAACCACCTTGGCTGACCATCATGACAACGGCGTAACGAGGATTTTTTGCAGGAGCAAATGATGCATACCAAGATGTATCAGATTTAGCACTGCCATTTGGGTTTCGACCAAAGACCTGAGCAGTTCCTGTCTTACCTGATGTTGCAACAGGAAAACCTGCAAATGCTCCAGCAGCTGTTCCTGCGATTGTCACTTCATGAAGTGCATCATGGAGGAAGTCAATCGTTGCTTGGTCTTCACCGAGCTCACCGAGTTTTTCAGGTTGGAAAGTACGAAGCACTGTTCCATCGGTCTTCACAATTGCCTTAGCAACTGTTGGCTTCCAGATAGTTCCACCGTTCGCAATTGCTGCATACATCTGTGCAAGTTTGAGAGGAGTTACCACAGTATCTCCTTGGCCAATAGAGAAGTTCACAGCATCGCCTGCGCGAATCTTGTCGCCATCAAGACAGTTCTCGCGTGCTAACTGAAGTAAGAATGCTGTTTGCTGTGATTTAGTAGAACGCTCTTTGTAGTTGCAGTAGAAATCTTTATTCTGGCTATACCAAGCCTTGCGCCATTCACGATTTGCCAGGCGCCCTGAGGATTCAGAAGGCAGATCCACGCCAGTCTTTTTACCCATTTGGAACTTCTCTGCCGCTTTGAAGAAGTAATCATTTGGGTTTGATTTAGGCCTCAAACCACCATCACGCAACCATTCGTCATAGGCGATGCGATACCAAATGGTGTCGCAGGAGACTGCAATAGCTTTCTTCAAAGAGAGAGTTCCCTGAGCTTTACTCTCAAAGTTCTGGAATGCGCGAGTACCTACCTGCACCTCAGAAGGACAGGCATAGGAAGCGCTCAAGCTATATCCAGCATCTTTTGCTGCAATGACTGAGACTGCCTTAAATGTTGAACCAAGTGCATAGAGACCTTGCAGTGCGCGATTGAGGGCAGGAACACCCATCTTCTCACTATAGAGATCTTCCGCCTCTTGAACTGTTAATCCTTTTTCAAAAGCGTTGGGATCAAATGTTGGATAGGAAGCAAGAGCGAGAACTTGTCCATTGCGAACATCGAGAACGACAGCTGCTCCCCCGTCGGCGCGGAAACCAGATCCGCGTGCGCGCTTTACCGCAGCAGCAAGTGCTGCCTCAGATGCCGCCTGAAGTCGAATATCCAAACTTGTCACAAGATGGTTTCCAGCAACTGGCTTTGTATTCTTACTTGTCGTTGTTACAGCTTCTTTTCGATCCACAATAAAGGTTTTAATACCTGGAGTTCCTCGCAAGTACTCGTCATAGACGATTTCAAGGCCAGCTTTTCCAATGGATTCAGATCGAAAGTAAGAACGTCCATTTGCGCCAGATAGATCAGATTCAGTCAAAGGTCCGACATAGCCGAGTACGTGTCCCCCATTAAGTCCAAGGGTTGTTGGGTAACTTCTAATGGCAAGTGGTGTGGCAGAAATTCCAGGATATCTATCTGAGCGCTCCACTATACGAAGTGCAATCTGAGGATCAGCGGTATTGGTAATTGGTATTGGTTGGAACCTGGAACCTGTCCAGCATCCAGCTTTCTTGCCCTTAGGAAGTTCGCCACATAAACGTGTGCGCTGCCAGACATCATCAAAGTTCAGACCAAGAAGTGTGACAAGATCTTTCACAACAGCAACACCCTCATCGGGTAACTTATCAATCTTGGTGCGATCAACAGTGACTGCAAGGCCCACACTATTGAGTGCCATCGGAACACCTGATGAATCAACGATAAAGCCACGGTTTGCAGGTGTCACCACATCGCGGCTTTGAATACTGAGCGCTGCATCACGATAGATAGGACCTGCTGCTACCTGAAGATAGAAGAGTCGACCAAAGAGGGCGAGCATGAGGGATGCGATGAAGATTTGAATAACAAGAAGGCTGAGCCGGGAGCGTTGATTCATAGCTGAGAACGCATTCCAAAAATATTTGCATGGAAGAAAGAGATAACTTTAAGGATGAGTGGGGAGATTATCGCTGTCCAGAATGCAGAACCGGCAAGAAGGAAGGCAATGTTTGAGACGCTTCCCACCTGTTGCCCCAGCATCATTCCAAGGAGTAGAAATACTGTTTGGGCTGCAACGACGCCGATAGTGACGAGAAAGATGATGTTGATGGGATTGCCGCGAATATTGTCATCACCATAGCCAAGAAATGCGATTGCATAGCAGGCGATGATTAATACCAACGTCCAGTGCCCCATGGGTCCAGGGGATGTTTGTGAAACATCCATCATCAGCCCTGCACCAAAACCAGTGAGTGCACCGATCTCAGGTGTGCTCAGTGCTGCCCAGATGAGTGCAACAACAAGAAGCAAGTTAATACCGCCTGCTGGCAATCGCATCTGCGTCACAACAGCTTCTTGTAGTAAGAAGACAGTAAAGAAGATAGGAAAGGAGTAGAAGAATCTGCGCAGTGACATCGTTACTTCGTAGCTGTAGGTGTCGGTGTTGGCTCAACTGCACCAGGTGTTGCATAGATAGTGACAGTAGGAAGAGGAGTAGGACGAGGTTTTGGTGGCACAAGTGAATCGCGAGGGTCGGCAGAAGATCCTGAAACGACTACTGCAACCACACCGAGTGTTGAGAAATTGGTATAGAACTTCACATCAGCCGTTTGTGTCACAGCACCTGGTGAATTATCAACCGAAGTGACTTCACCGATAGGAACACCTGGAACAAAGGGACGACCGTTCTGACTTCCGCGCGCTAAGAGCACATCACCTTTACGCACCTGTGTGGTGTTATCAAGGAGCTGCAGAACTCCCTTGCGCGTGCCCTGGCCACTGAGAATTCCAATTTGCTGTGTGCCTGCAATACGAGCACCAATTTTAAATGCAGGATCTGATGCTAATTGCACGAGCGCACTATCTCTATATGCATACTTCACAACGCCTACTAGTCCATAACCAGAAAGAACGGTCATATTGGCACGAACACCTGATGAAGTTCCTGCATCGATGGTGATGGTCTGTGTGAAAGATGTAGTTGAACCTTGTGAGATTACCTTTGCATTAACCACTTCATAACCAGCAGTTCCTGCCAAATTCAGAACACCTTTGAGTTGCTTCAGCTGTGCATCAGCAGTTTTACGATTTTGCAGCGTGAGTCGCAGCTTCTCATTCTCTGCAGTGAGCTTCTCCATCTGATTACGTGTGCGACCAAGGTGGGTCACATCAGAGAGGAAGTTGCGAAATGGAGATACGAGCCATGATCCAGCTTTTTGCACTGGAGTAAGAGCTGTCTGTGTTCCTGTGCGCAGTCCATCGATGACTTGAACGCCTCGAAGATCTAAGGTGATCAGAAATAAAGAGGTGACAAGAAGAACGATGATAAGTAAGCGACCGCGGTTGTCGCCGCCGTAGCGCACTTTGGATTACCTATCGACGAGGCTCGGAGATCAAAACCTTTTCAAGGGCTTCGAACTCTTCAATGCACTTACCTGAACCTTCGACAACTGCATCGAGTGGACGGTCTGCAATATGGATTGGCATTCCTGTCTCTTTACGAAGACGCTCATCAAGACCCTTAAGCAGTGCGCCTCCACCAGTAAGAACAATGCCGCGATCCATAAGATCAGATGCAAGTTCTGGTGGACACTTATCAAGAGTTGCTTTTACTGCGTTCACAATTTGATTCACAGGCTCTTCAAGTGCCTTACGGATTTCAGCAGCTGTCACAACGATGGTCTTAGGAAGACCTGTTGCAAGATCGCGACCGCGAATTTCAGCATCATTCTCACCCTGAAGTGGGTATGCAGAACCGATAGCCATCTTGATCTCTTCTGCTGTGCGCTCACCCAAAAGCAGTGAATATTCGCGCTTAGTCCAGTTAATAATCGATTGATCGAGCTCATCGCCACCAATACGGATAGATAGGGCTGTAACAATTCCACCGAGTGAAATAACAGCAACTTCTGTTGTTCCGCCACCAATATCAACAACCATATTTCCTGTTGGTTCGTGGATGGGAAGACCTGCACCGATTGCTGCAGCCATTGGCTCTTCAATGATGTAGACCTTACGTGCGCCAGCTGCGTAACCAGCATCCTTCACAGCGCGCTGTTCAACGCCTGTAATACCTGATGGAACACAGACGACGATACGTGGCTTTGCCAAGTAGCTACGACGGTGAACTTTCTGGATGAAGTAACGAAGCATGCGCTCTGTTGTGTCGAAGTCTGCAATAACGCCATCTTTGAGTGGACGAATAGCAACGATGTTGCCTGGAGTACGACCAATCATCTTCTTTGCTTCAAGACCAACAGCGAGAATGCCACCAGTATCTTGGTTAATGGCAACTACAGATGGCTCATTAAGGACAATGCCACGACCGCGAACATAGACGAGCGTGTTTGCAGTACCTAGGTCAACTGCCATATCGCGGCCGATGAATGACATTCTGTTAGACATTTATTTCCCCTCGAAGAAGATAGCTATTTCACGAGCTGCAGATTCTGGTGAATCTGATCCGTGAACAATATTTTGAACAACTTTTGTGCCTTGATCGCGAGCAAGATCTCCGCGAATAGTTCCAGGAGCTGCAACTGTTGGATCCGTTACTCCTGCGAGGGAGCGAAAACCTTCAATCACGCGATTGCCTTCGGCAACGAGTGCAACAATCGGACCTGACATCATGAACTCAACAAGTGGTTCAAAAAATGGCTTACCCTGATGTTCTGCATAATGCTTTTCAAGAAGTGCGCGATCTGCTTGCAACATACGTAGTGAAACAATTGAATAACCCTTAGCTTCAATACGAGCAATTACTTCGCCTACTAAACCGCGCGCAACGCCATCGGGCTTAACGAGGACGAGTGTCTTTTCTATGCTCACCGGTGCAGTCTATTAGGGGTTGGGAGTACGGGAAGCCATGAGTTTTGCCCTGATGGCCTCACCCCTGCGCCCCACCACAATGGCTGCAATCCAGAGTCCGGCAAAAATCAGCCCTACGATGGCCATAGAAGGCACGACAACGGCATAGCCAATCATCAGAAATTGCAGAATAGATCCAAGAATCCACCCTGTGCGCTTCTTGAGAAGTCCTGGGGTGAGAAGCATGAGAATTGCAATGACCGCTCCGGCGATGATTGAGGATGGCTCTTGGTTATCTTTTGCAAGCAACATGGCAAAGCCCATGACAAAGAACTCCATCACAAGAACTGCAGAACCTAAAACGCGCATTACTTCTCTTCCTTTGCAAACTTCTTACGAACGATAGCGCGAGCTTCGCCGACTGTCACCACAGAACCTGTGATGAGGATTCCAATCGTGTCTTCACTCAAGGGGCGGATGCAATCCTTAACAGCCTTATCGATGGCTTCTGTAACAGTTGGGACTGCATAGACGCGATCGCTACCAAAAATCTCTGCCGCCATCTTCTCTAATTCACTGACCTTCATCGAACGAGGTGATGAGTTAGCGGTGACAATGACCGAATCCATTACCTGCTCAAGTTCAAGCAAAATCCCGCGCACATCCTTATCCCCCATAGGGGCAAAGATTCCAATGACCTCATCGAAGGTGAATTCACTCTGAATGGTGTCTGCAATAGCAGATGCACCATGTGGGTTATGGGCAGCATCCACAATGATTGTTGGGTCGCGATGGAGAACCTCGCAGCGACCAGGGGATTTCACATTGGCAAAACCTGCTCGCACGGCCTCAATATCGAGATCTTGATCTCCAAAGAAGACCTCCACGGCAACCAGA
>JAPLBL010000088.1 GCA_026392765.1 Actinomycetota bacterium | reverse complement strand
ACAGATGATTCTGAAAAGTTGATTCCACCTAAGAAGCTGAACATGGAAGGCGCTCTCGAATTCTGTCGTGAAGATGAGTGCGTAGAAGTAACTCCAGCTGTTGTTCGAATCCGCAAGGTGACTCTTGATGGCCCAGAGCGCGCCCGAGCAACATCACGCGCAAAGAAGAACAACCAGAGCTAAAACTTAATTCTAGTTTCTTAAAAATCTAGAAATTATTTCGGCATCGCGCTGCGGTTGATCGGTCAGTTCAACCGTGAGCGCGGCTACCGCTCTATAGAGTGGATCTCTACGGAGATAGCGTTCAGTTAAAACCTTTTCGGCATCGTGGGCCAGCGCTTGTCTACCCACACCTGTATTGCCAGCACGTGAAATAACTTGCTCAAGAGGGATATGCAGGTAGATAGCAGTATTAGCTTCAAGAAGAGCTCGATTTTCAGGGTAATCAACTACGGAGGCAGCTGCTCCTGTTACAAAAGGAGCATCTTGCATTAACACATCTGCCAGGTATCTAGATTCGACTTCATGTAGCACGATAACTGGCATCGAAGATAGTTCTTCTTGGCTATATCCATAGCGCTTAGTCATCTCAAAATCATTATCAAAGTACTCACATGAGAATTCAGAAGCGAGTAACTTTCCAAGAGTTGTCTTACCTGCCCCCATAGGCCCAATCAACACTACTTTCTTTGTGAAATTCACTTCACCTCATCCAATGTCGAGAAATCTTTGGGAGTGATTACTGCTTTAACCGCACTTCTTTTTTCAACATCATGGAATGCAGTCTTCCAATCATCTAGTGTGTAAATCGAAGTAAGTGGTCTTGGATCGTATGCACCAGATTCCATTAATTGAAGCGCTCTGTTCCAGCTTGAGTATTCAGATGACATTGACATATAAATTGAAAGCGCTCGATACATCGCAATATTGAGATTAAACTCGACTTTATCGGTGCTTGCGATACCCATTTCAAGTACACGACCTTGTCTGCGAGTTGCACTACAAGCTAGTGAGAAAGAATCACCAACTCCTGTCGAATCAATTGAAACGTCGAAGTTGTCGCCGATTGCTTCAAGAGTATTCTTCTCATTGATTTCATATGTAGAAAGCCCTAAAGATTTTGCTAACTCAAGACGTTTGCGACTTGATGAGCGGCCAACAACAAGGACCTCGCTTGCACCTGATGCTTTCGCAAGAAGTGCGGAGATTAATCCAATAGGCCCTGGGCCAATTACGAGTACACGCTCACCTGGCTGTAGTGAAACTCGATCTAATCCTGTAATACAAATGGCAGTGGGTTCAGTAACGGTTGCGGCACGTGAAGAAACCCCGTCAGGAACTTTATGAAGTAACCAGGCGGGCAGCAAAACAAAATCGGCGAATGCTCCATCGATACCCCACCCTGGGCTGCGCTTTGAAGGACAGAGGTGGATTGCGCCACGGCGGCATGCATCGCATTTAAGGCAAGCACCGTGGTGTTGTTCGCATACAACGCGATCACCAACATTCCAGCCTTCTACCTCTGTGCCAATTTCTACGATGCGACCTGTGTATTCGTGGCCCAGAACTACTGGAGGCCAATTCTTATGTGTGTCTTCTTCAATATGGATATCAGTTCCGCAGATTCCGCAGGCTGTTACTTCAACGAGTACCCAACCAGGTTTTACTTGTGGCTTTGGCCAGTCACTCTTGAGTTCAACGTGGCCGGGTCCCTTTTCAAGCTTTACAAGTGCGCGCATCTGAAATCCTTCTTAATAGGTAGTTAAAAGGGTACACGGCTGGGAAAAATCCCAGCCGTGTACCTGTACTTCTTTTACAAGTGCTGGTTACTTAACGCCCCAGATCTTCTTGTACTCAGTACGGTATCCATTTTGTGGGTCCCATACTGTTGAGTTTCCAGCGTTTGCCTTTGTTACAAGGTGAACAACTGGAACATATCCGCTTGCCTTCTGCTTTGAGAATGCGCGGTTGAATTCATCAACAATCTGCCATCCCTGCATTGTCAATGGTTCTGGAACAGTTACTGACTGGAAATCTCCAGCAGCGATACGTGCATATTCATCAGCTGATCCGTCGCCGGCGCCAACGTTATGTGGGAATCCTGTTCCTGACTTTCCTGCCGCACGAAGTGCTGCAGCCATTGGTGTGATGTAGAGACCACCGTTGATTGAGATTGAGTGTGTCCACTGATCGCCAAACTGAGCAACAAGCGCAGTTGTCTTTGCAGCGACGAGAGTTGAGATGCTGTCACCGATTGGAATATTTGCATATTCCAAAATCTTAAGTGAGTTACATGTCTCAACTTCAGCCTTAATTTCTTGTGACTTTCCTTCAGCAAATGGAATTGAAGAGTCAGTGAAGATTACGACTCCGCCAGTTCCCTTTGAATCAGCAATAACCCAGTCTGCAGAGACCTTAGATACATCTGCACGAAGAGTTGTTACGTTTGAGAAGAGACCAAGAGAAGCCTGTGGGCCTGATGTTGCAGCTGCGTGCCATCCGATTACCGGAATCTTTGCAGCCTTTGCAGCTGAAATTTCAGCCTTAGTTGTTGCAGGATCGAAACCACCAACGATGATTCCGTCTGCCTTAAGTGTTACTGCTTGGCTCATAGCTGATGAGATACCTGCTGGAGTTCCTTGACCGTCAATGACGCGAACCTTCCAGCCGATTGCCTTAGCTGCTTCTTTTACGCCAGCTGCTGCTCCCGCTACTCCACCATTTTGCATTGTCTGCGCAACGTAGATAAGTGTCTTTCCCTTTGCTGCCTTAGGTCCGGACTTTGGTCCATCCCATGGAGCCTTCACTGCTACAGATGCTGCAACTGCCTTCTGTGCGTTAGCTAGAGCGGCAGTACATACAGCTGCGTTAGCAGATGATGCTGCAAAACCTGCGAGAGGTCCTGCGACGAGTGCTGTTGCTGATAAAAATACAACAGCGCGCTTTTTGATATTTCGCAATGTAGTTCCCTTCCTTGCCTTTGGTGGTGTGTTACTGATTTTCTGGCGTAGACGCTTGCATGCTCTTGCGAGATGCTTCTGCTCCAGTTTTCAAGCGGCGTCTTGCCGAATAACCAGCAAGACCAACAGCGGCTAACAGAGTTAGACCGTTGAAGAGTGGTGTAGCCCAGAATTCAGCACCGAGTTGCTGAATACCTGAGACTCCGATTGCAAGAATTGCAACCGCGACAAGGGTCCCGAGCGCATTGGCTCGACCCAGTCTTATTGTTGTAGAACCTAAGAGCGCGCCAACAAATGCTGGCAACAAATATTCAGCTCCGATACTTGGATTTCCGATTTGCTGTTGCGCTGCCAATAAGCAACCTGCAAAGCCAGTAATTGAAGAAGCGCTTACAAAAGCAAGAACTACATAGCGGCGCTTTGGAATGCCGATCAACTCTGCTGCGCGTGGGTTAGATCCGATGACATAGAGACCGCGACCTGCAGGTAGATACTCAAGGACTATGACCAGAATAAAGACAAGAGCGATGATGTAGAAAGCTCCAATTGGTAATCCAAGGAGCTTGGCATTCATTAGATTGGTAAAGCCGTGGGGAAGACCCTTAAGCGGTGGAACAATTCGTCCGCCGTGAGTAATCCAACCGCTAAAGGCATAGAGAACGCTGCCGGTTCCGAGTGTGGCAATAAATGAATCAATCTGAGCGAATTCAACAAGTAGCCCGTTGACCAGACCGACAACTGCAGATCCAAGAATGGCAATCAGACAAATGAAGACCCATGGAAGCGTTGAATTTACTAGGAGATACATAACAACAATATGTGAGAGGCCAAGTGTGTAGCCCATAGAGAGATCAAACTTTGCAGTAACAATTGGAATCATCGCGCCAAGAGCCAACAGAGCAGGAATTGATTGATTGGAGAGAATTGCTCGCAAGTTTGAAGAAGTTGGATAAGTATTAGGAAGCAAGAATGAGAAGAGCGCGAACAGTCCAACTGCAAGTGCAGGTAGGCCATAGGTGCCGATCTTCGTACTCAGGCTTGACTTACTTTTTGCCATTTAGTGGTTGCTCACATTCGCTCGGGATGCATAAGTAACTAGGTTTTCGACTGTAATTTCATTTCGCCGCAATTCGGCAACAATTTCTCCATCGGAGAAGACCAGCGCACGATGTGCCATCAAGGCGACTTCTTCAAAATCCGTTGAAACCAGAAGAACAGAGAGATTATTCTGTGTAGTTTCATGAATTAATCTGTAAATGTCGCCTTTTGCACCAACATCTACGCCAGCAGTTGGTTCTTCTAAAACAATCAGAGAGCGAGGTATTGAGAGCCAGCGAGAGAGAATTACTTTCTGCTGATTGCCGCCTGAGAGAGTTGCGATAGTGAGTTCGGTATCTCGTGGCTTTATATTGAATCGTTCTGTCAGGTGTTGTGCTTCGGTGAGTTCACTATTTGGCCTTACCCATTTGAAAGCCTTGAAGCCACGAACTCGAAGATTGGGAAGGATATTTTCGCGAATGGTTAACCCCATCGCTAGTCCTTCTTCAGCGCGAGAGCTTGTAATGAGTGAGATTCCTTGTAAAACGATTTCTGCAATCGTTCCGCGCACTTGCTTACCTTTAAGATGAACTGAGCCCCCAAAGTGAGGCATCGCGCCTGCAATCATTCGCCCTACTTCGCGCTGACCCGCTCCATTTAGCCCGATAAGCCCAAGGACTTCACCTTCTCTCATTGAAAAAGAAGCTGTTCGAACATTTTCACCAGATAGCGCATTAACTTCAAGGAGTGCGCTACCGGATGTGAATTCACCGAGGTCAAAAGATGCAGTTTCTCGTCCAACAATTGCACGAACTAAACTGGATGGATCAAAGGTTGAAATGGCCCCATCCTCAACTACAAAGCCATCACGAAGAACGATGACTCGATCAGCGACTTTGAATATCTCATCCAAGCGGTGTGACACATAAACAATCGCCACGCCCTCATCGCGTAATCTTCGAAGCACCGCAAAGAGTTGTTTGCAATCTTCAGCAGGTAGAGATGCTGTGGGTTCATCAAGTACCAAGACATCTGACTCGGCATATAACGCACGTGCAATGGCAACAAGGGATCGGTCAGCGCGAGACAGTCCTGAGATTAATTCGTTAACGTTGATATGGGGTGCAACGTTTTTTAATGCCTCTTCCGCCATTGTTCGAACGCCGCTCCAGCTGATAAGGCCATTCTTCTGAGGATATTCAGAGCCAAGTGCCACAGATTCGCCGACTGTCATCCATTCAACAAGGCCTAAATCTTGGTGAATAAATGCAAACTTCATCTCTTCAATGGGAGAATTATTGGGTCCTGTGATTTCGCCCATGTCAGCTGAATAAATCTTTGCCAAGATTTTGATAATCGTAGATTTTCCTGCACCGTTTGCACCAAGAAGTGCGAGAACTTCGTGAGTATTGATATTAAAAGTGACATTAGTTAGTGCTTGCGTTGCGCCAAAGCGTTTAGATACATTCCTTATTGAAATGATTGGACGCTGCTGCATTGACATGGCGATGACGCTAACTAAGAAAGAGCCAGAGAGTGATATGCCGTCCAGTTGGCTGGGTGCCGTTATGGAAACGTTACTCAGAAGCAGAAGTTCTAATGTGGCAGTGCACGCCCAGACCCTGCAAGGGGATTGGATAACCCTTTAGCCATCGCCGCCAGGTCATTGAGTAGAAGTGACTTGAAAGTTGGAGTGAGACGCTGGGCTATCACCGTGACAGAAACTGCAATTGCAGATTGATCGCCACGAAAACCAGTGACAGCCTTTGCGAAGCAGATAACACCAGGGGTGGTCTCTTCGTCGTCAGTTGCATAGCCGTGCTCTCGGGTGGCCTCAAGATCTTTACTGAGTTCGGCAACGTTCTTTAGTGATTTATCTGTTAATTGGATGAAGGCGCTTGGTTTCTCCCTGTAGCGCTCTTCTGCTTCTCCTCGAGGCAAATTTGCAAGTAGCGCTTTACCGGTGGCAGTACAGATGGCGGGAAAACGATCACCGATATTTGCTGTAAGCCTGATCTGTTGGCGGCCTTCGTATCGGCCTAAGTAAAGAACATCTGTTCCATCAAGAATGGCTATTCGAGAACCTTCCCGAGACATCACAGGAAGACTTGCGCATAGGTCGTAGTACTCACGAAGCGCATCGATACTTCCGAGGTACTGCCCACCTAGCTCGACTAGTTTTCTTCCAAGCGCATAGCCCGAGTCACGTCTTACAACGAGGCCAGCTGCTTCAAGTTCGAGACAGATATTTGCTGTAGAAGATTTTGGGAAGTCGAGGCGACGTGCAATTTCATTTGATGCGATCGCCACTCCGGCTTCGCCAAGTAGTTGAAGGATTGCTGTAGCACGTGCGACTGAAGGGACAAGTTGAGGTGAGGGATATTCATCATCTCTCTCACTCATGGGCATCCATTCCTCTGGACGCTACTCAGCATCCTGCTATGGTCCGACAGTAGCAGTGTTAGCAGAGAGCTAACAAGCAATTTTGAGACAATGATTGAGAAGAAGGAATGACAGAGCAAAAAATTAATAACGGTCCAGCAGTGACATTTGATGATTTTTCATCACTCTTTCAATCAATAAAGAGTTGGAATGACTATACGCCAGCAACTATTGAGCGTGGCGCTCTTAATTACATAACTCCTGAAGTCACTAAATCAGCAACCCAACTTGTCATTACTGGTGAAGTTGTCATTATGGGACTTGCTTGGAATACCGTCGCTGGCCCCGATAACCAGAAACCAGCTCTTCATTACATGTCAGAAATAGGCGATACACCTAATGAAGAGCCCACCTGCAATAAGGACTTTATCGGCGTTGATTATCACGGAAAGGCAGTCAGTCACTTAGACGCGATGACACATATTGCATTTCAGGACACATTATTTGGTGGTAAGAAATCAAGTGAAGTTGTAAATTCAACGGGTTCAGCATGGGCAACAGTCGACAAGCTTGGCCCAATCGTTACACGTGGAGTCATTCTTGATGCAGCTCGATTTGCAGGTAAGGAATGGATTGAACCGGGAACTGCCATACATGCAGATGACATTCTGGCGTATGAAAAGAAATTTGGATTTATCCTCGGGCAAGGTGACTGCGTTCTCCTACGTAGCGGCCACTTTGCTCGTCGCGAAAAGCTAGGCGTTTGGGACCCCTCTGACTTTTCTGCAGGTTTCCATGTTGATGTGATGCAATTGTTTAAAGATCGCAAAATTAGTGTCATTGGTGCAGATGGCGATAGTGATGTGCGTCCTTCACCAGTGGCTGGAGTTGGATCTCCAATTCACGTGCTCGCTCTCCCAGGTCTGGGAATTCCACTTCTCGACAACCTCCAACTTGAGGCAGTTGCTCAAAAATGTGCTGAGCTCAATCGATGGACATTTAATATTGTTATTGCACCGCTTAACATTCCTCGCGGAACAGGCTCACCTGTTAACCCGATTGCAATCTTCTAATGTCCTTTAAAGTCGGCCTAACGAGTGACTTAGCAGGGGTTTTCGACCTGAAATCTTTCAAGGGGTAAATGCCGTTGCCTTTGCTGGCCCCGGAGTAGATGCTGAATCATTCGCAACGCCTCAGGAATCTCCACTTATCTTGGCTCGATTCGGTGTCGGATATGACAACATCGATCTTGATAGTTGTACGCGTGCCGGAACGATTCTGACAATCACTCCCGATGGATCCCAAAAACCAGTAGCTACCGCAGCACTGACACTTCTTCTATCAACAATGCACAATCTCATCGCCAAAGATCAATTAGCTCGTCGCCACGGATGGTCTGAACGTATTGAAGGTTTGGGTCGTGGAATCAATGGGAAGACCATTGCAACGATAGGTCTGGGTAATGTTGCAACAGAGTTCTTTCGGCTACTTAGCCCCTTTGATATAAAGAGAATCAGCTATGACCCTTGGAAAACACAGGCAGAGGCTGATCAACATGGCGTCCAGCTCGTTGATTTGGATCAGCTCTTCTCCGAAGCCGATGCGGTAGTTGTGATGGCCATCTTGACTCCAGAAACGAAACACTTAGTAAATACAGAACGATTTAATCAAATGAAAGAAACTTCAATTCTCATTAACGTCTCTCGCGGACCAATTGTTGATGAAG
>JAPLBL010000038.1 GCA_026392765.1 Actinomycetota bacterium | reverse complement strand
GCATCAATCCCCCTTGCGATGGATGCGCTGCTGGCAAAACACCCAGAACTTCACGGCAAGATTGCGCTCTTGATCGGATATGGCGCAGGTCTCGTTTACGCGGGGCAGGTTGTGAAATTACCGCCTAAACCATAATTTTTTCAGATTTAACCGCCCAATTACTAGGAAGTAGCGCATCTAATCAGAGAGAATTGCAACCTGTTGGACTCGGATGAGAAAAGCAAGAATTAAGAAAAGAAAAGGAATAAACAAATGGCACTTTTAGCCGCAGATGTACTTGCAGGAATCAAAGAGATCGTTGAAGAAGTTGCTGGTATTCCAGCTGCATCAATCGAACTCGATAAGAACTTCACTGACGACCTAGAAGTAGATTCACTCAGCATGGTCGAAGTTGTGGTTGCCTGCGAAGAGCGCTTTGGCGTGAAGATTCCTGACGAGAAGGTAACTGATCTTGCAACAGTAGGAGATGCAGTTAACTTCATCGTTAGCGCTGCCGTATAAGTAGTTTAAATGTCTCAACGTCGCGTAGTCGTCACAGGTCTTGGTGCAACTACTCCAATTGGTGGAGATGTTGCATCGACTTGGGCTGCACTAATCGCCGGAAAGAGCGGCGTACGTCTTCTAACTGAAGATTGGCGCGAACTCTTACCTGTGCACTTCGCAGCGCGCGTTGCTACAGAACCTGCCGATCAGATGGAGCGCGTTGAGATGCGCCGCCTTGATCGCTCAGAACAATTCGCACTCGTTGCATCCCGTGAAGCCTGGAAAGATGCAGGCTCTCCTGATGAGGTCGATAAGGAACGCCTTGGCGTAGTCATCGCATCCGGTATTGGCGGAGTCATTACTCTCCTTGATCAATTTGTGAACTTAAATGAAAAGGGTGCACGCGGAGTCAGTCCACACACAGTTCCGATGTTGATGCCTAATGGACCTGCTGCAAATGTCGGTCTTGAACTTCAAGCAAAGGCGGGTGTTCACACCCCGGTGAGCGCATGTGCATCAGGTGCCGAAGCAATCGGTTATGCCTTTGAAATGATTAAGAACAATCGCGCTGACATCGTTGTTACCGGTGGCGTTGAAGCTGCGATTCATCAATTGCCGATGGCTGGCTTTGCAGCGATGAAAGCACTTTCAACACGCAACGATGCACCAGCTCGCGCCTCACGACCATATGACCGCGATCGCGATGGATTCGTCCTCGGTGAAGGCGGCGGAATCCTTGTTATTGAAGAGTATGAACACGCTAAAGCACGCGGTGCAAAGATTTACTGCGAAATCGGCGGACAAGGTCTTTCATCAGATGGTTATCACATTGCAGCCCCGGACCCTGATGGCAGTGGTGTGCAGCGCGCAATTAAATTTGCTCTAGAAAATTCTGGACTTTCCACGAAGGACATCGTGCACTTAAATGCACACGCAACATCAACTCCTGCAGGAGATGTTGCTGAAGCAAATGCACTGCGCAAAGCACTGGGCGCAGATGCTGATCACGTTGCAGTATCTGCAACAAAGTCAATGACAGGACACCTACTCGGTGGTGCTGGTGCAATCGAATCTGTCTTTATTGTCAAAGCACTTCAAGATCGCCTTGCTCCCCCAACTATCAACATTGAAAACTTAGACCCAGCTGTGACCGTCGATGTCGTTCGCGACACACCACGCCAACTTCCAGCCGGAGATATTGCGGCGCTCAATGATTCTTTCGGATTTGGCGGCCACAACGTAGTACTTGCATTTAAATCGCTCTAATCTAAAGCCATGGCAACACCAGAGAAGCTGCTCAATCCTGAAGCCCGTATCGCCAAATTACTTGATGACGGCAATTTTGAGCTACTCCTTCCTCGCACTGATTGTGGAATGGTTGCAGCAACAGGATTAATGAAGGGAAACAAAGTTGTTGTCTTCGCATCTGACCCCACTATTAAAGGTGGCGCACTCGGCATTGAAGGCTCGCAAGTTATTGTGCAGGCATATCGGGCAGCGATGGGCGCACAAGTTCCGATCATTGGAATTTGGCATTCAGGCGGTGCGCGATTAAGTGATGGTGTTGCATCACTAAACGCATTTGGTGAAGTCTTCCAATCGATGGTCACAGCAAGTGGTCGCATCCCACAACTCTCATTAGTACTTGGTCCCACAGCTGGTGGCGGCGCTTACGGTCCAGCCCTCACCGACATCGTTGTTCTCGCACCTGAAGGACGGATCTTTGTTACAGGACCCGATGTAGTGAAATCTGTTACCGGCGATATCGTCGATATGGCACTACTGGGTGGTCCTGAAGCGCATAGTAAGAATTCAGGTGTTGCTCACGTCATCGCACCCACGGAAGATATTGCCTATAGCGAGATTCAAGATCTTGTATCCCTCTTTGCTAATCAAGGTTTGATGTCGCCACACGTTGAAGATGTAAAGCTTTCTCACTTAGTTCCAGAGTCTTCACAACGCATCTATGAAGTACACCCACTCGTTGAGGCGATTCTCGATAAAGATGGTGAAAAGCTCGAGCTACTTGATATGTGGGCTGAGAATATGACAACAGTTATTGGTCGTCTCGGTGGTCGAACAGTGGGAGTTATTGCCAATAACCCACAAGTGATCGGTGGAGTCCTTGACTCAGCAGCCGGTGAGAAAGCAGCTCGCTTTGTTCGCACCTGTGATGCCTTTGGAATTCCACTTGTTGTTATTGCCGATGTGACTGGCTTCTTGCCTGGCATCGGCCAAGAGTGGGAAGGCGCTGTGCGCCGCGGTGCGAAGTTGCTTCACGCATTTGCAGAAGCTGTCGTTCCTCGCGTTACCGTCATTACCCGCAAGGCATATGGTGGAGCCTTTGTTGCAATGAATTCAAAGTCTCTCGGTGCAACTCGGGTGTTTGCTTGGCCTCAAGCAGAAGTCTCCGTCATGGGCGCAGTTGCCGCCGTGCGCGTTCTGCACCGCAGACTTCTTGCAGATCTTCCCGCTGAGCAACGCGAAGGCATGGAGCTTGAGCTTGCTGCAGAGCATGAGAAGGTTTCAGGCGGTGTTGCTCGCGCCATTGAAATTGGCGCAGTCGATGAAATGATCGAGCCCGATAAGACTCGTAGCGCTATTGCAAAGGTTCTTGCAGCAACTGAATACCGCCGTGGATCACACGGCAATATTCCTCTTTAGTAGGAACTACTTAACAGAGAAAGTTACTGAGACTGTTGATGTCACAGTCTTTTCAATACTGGAAGTGTCATATGCGCCAGTATCTTGCGTCATCGTTGAATCCGGTGTTGTCACCTGGAATACACCTGAGCGAACTGATTGCACTGAACCAACTTTGCCACCCACTGCCTTAGTGATTGCTTCTGCGCGGATCTTGGCATCCTTCATCGCCTCTTCAAGAAGTTGTGGGCGAAGCTTAGGAAGGGTGGAGAGGTAGTACTGAGGACCGTAGTTATTTACAGTCACACCCTGCTGCAAGATGGTTCCTATTCCTTGAGAAAGTTTAGAGACAAGCTGCACATCTTTGGAGCGAACTACAACATCGCGAGATGCACGGTAATTAAGAATCTTGCCAGTGTTATTTCCATTGACATACTGTTCATTGGCATAGGTTGAGACTGAGCCAAGAGTCAAAGCATCAGCTGGGATTCCACCTTCAGCGAGGTATTTGCTTACAGATGCCACATCGTTACCGACCTTTGTCACAGCTTCTGCAACTGTAGGGCGAGTAAGTGAGACATTAAGTGTCCAGACAACGTTATCGGCTGTTGCCTCTGTCTTAGCAGATCCTGTCACGGTGATTCCATTTGTATTACGAGCTGCAAAACCCGCACCGACTTTCACAAGGCCGCCACCGAGTGCGACGGCAAGAATAAGAGCGATTCCAATATAGAGAATGGATTGGCGTCGTTCTGTTGAAGTCATAGGTGCTTGTGATGTCATGAGTGCATCATATCGCGCGAAGTCTTTGAACTTCCTGTAGGTCTACGCCTCGATACGGTTCAAGTGCTTCATCCCACGCACTTCCGAGTGCTGCCCCCAAATTCTCACGAATTTCTAAATCATCGAAGTGAGATAGAGCTTTGCGGATCACATCTTCACTCACAAGGATTGTGCCCACCTCATCCAGAGTTGCACGGTGAATTCCAAGTTCTGGTGTGCAGCGGAAGATCTCACCGCCATGGCTTGCCAGTTCACTGACCTCAAAGCGAAGGTAATGCCAGTTCTTAAGAGCTGTTGCAATCTTTGATGCAGTGCCAATGGGCGCACGAAATTCAAGAGTTGTGCGCACGGTGCCGGCTGCTAGTGGTTGATCGCGCCAGAAAATATTCTGTGGCGCACCAAGGAGTGAATTCAGCCCCCACTCAATATGTTGGCGCAGGGCAGTAGGCGCGGAATGGATAACAACCAAACCAGCGAGGTTTTTTTCGTGCATCTAAATACTCCTAGCAAGGCTCGCTTTGTGCGACCTTCCCCGATCCACAACGACTACCAATTACTAGTGAGTGCTCTATTTATACAACTTTCTACTGACTTTGTGAATATCTGCCCTCTTTGAGAGGCCATTTGAGCGTGGATGGCAGGAATTGGGAATAGGCATACGGGTAGGTAGCAGGTACGATTTTCCCTAGTCGGACGCTTTATCAGTACCCGTTGTTAGATTTACTTCTTTACTCGGTATGGCTGAACGCAAGACGAAGACTGGAAGCTCGAGGAATTCTCGAACTCCTACACATATCGAAGGAATAGTAAAAAATATGGCAACAGGTACAGTTAAGTGGTTCAACTCTGAAAAGGGATTCGGTTTCATTGCAGTTGATGGTGGCGGACAAGATGTATTCGTTCACTACTCAGCAATTCAGGGAAACGGTTACAAGAGCCTTGAAGAGGGTCAGGCAGTTTCATTCGAGGTTGTCCAGGGTCCTAAGGGTCCTCAGGCAGACGCAGTGAACGCTAACTAATTTCACTTATAAATAAGGCCCGCTGAGAAATCAGTGGGCCTTATTTTTTTGCCAAAAAGTTAAGAACTACTTCTTGGGAAGTGGTGGAATCTCTCCCACTTTAGCTTTGAGCGCAGCAACAGCTTTCACCGGTGATAAATCTTTACCACTCTTCCACGCATCAAGATATTTCCACGGCAGAACTTCACCGCGCCTGACCCACCATGTGTCAGCAGGTGTGGGCCAGGAAATTCCAAAGTGAAGATGTGGCGCAGTGCCTCGTGCACTTCCCGTGGATCCGATCGCTCCCAATAACTGACCACCCTTAACTTCTACTCCAGGTTGAATGCTTGCTGGAATTGAGCGAAGGTGAGAGCCGTAGTAACGCACTCCATCTATACCGATGATGGAGACATAGAGCCCGCCACGATCTATTCCAAGGTTTGTCTTTCCACTCCACATATCAGTGCGATTGACCTCATCGACTACACCATCAATAGGGGCTACGAATCGGCAACCAGCTTTAGCCAAAATATCTGTGGCAGCGTAATCATGATGCGCTCTCGCATAATTGACTTCACAGTTTGCTACCGGAAATGTGTAGATAGATGCTGCTTGTGCACTTGGTATCGCAGTGAAAACAAGCGTGAGGATAATAAGTTTTCTCAACATATACCTTAGCCTAACGAAGCTGCGATTAATTCTTGAGTGCGGCGCGGTCTAACTTGGCTGTGACAATCATGTGAGGAACTGTTAGAGCCCAGATTGTGACCAGCGTCAGCCATAAGAATGTGTCGCTGACATTGCTTTGTGAAAATCCAGCAAGGAGAGCAACAAAAATCAGAGTTCCCGCAAGTGCTGGAAGCCCAGGAATTACTGCATGAGTGAATGCGCCACGTGAATTACCACCTTCATATGAGGCGATAGAGCGAGGAAGCAGAGATGTCAGGCGTGCTGTGTGGCGCATGGCATGCCAGCATCCGAAGTAGACAGCAAATGCGACTAGTGGTGGTGCAACGGAGGCAAGTGCTGCAAGGAGTGCGAGGTCTAGAAGATCGCGATATCGCTTTCGAGATATGAGCGCCATTGCTGAAAGAGTTGCAATGGCAGCCACTGCAATCTGAATTTCAGAGGTATAGCCGTAGTGCCAATTGATTAACTCTGCATTGACTTTGGTCAGCGCCTCGGTACTTCGACTATTGACCAGTGGAATCACCACAGGCAGAAGTCCTGCAGCTGGTGCATATGCCCACACAGGAAACTTCGAAGATGTATTGCCCTTGAGATGATTGAGTTCAGAGATAAATGCACTATCTCCAATACCAAAGTGAATTGCACTCATAATGACTACTGCAATAAATCCCCACACATTCCATTGCAAGATTGCCCAAATTGCAGCAAGTGCAATAGCCACATAGATCACAACAAATAGCGCCATCTTCCATGGCGCAGATTTTGGAAGAGTCACAAGATGATCGAGGGCGCCATGCGGAATCCCTATTGCAAGTGCAACGACAGCCATCACAACCTGCCAATTCAGTGAATCAGCACCTAACCAGGAGGAGAATGCGATGGAGGCAGCGATTGCCATAGCGACGATAGCGCTAGAGAAGGTGCGCACTCTCGAAAATGTCTTTAACTTGGCCATCTCCATAAACGCCACAGTAGCAAGATTCGTGGAGATGTATGCAAAAATACGAATATGAAACAGTGGTCATATATGGCGATGCTGATTTTCACCTTCTGTGGTTCTGCATGGCTTGAGATTTACCTCAAGACTGGTGTGCTGCGCCGCATCAAACGAGTCGCAATCAGCGTTCTTCCCATCAGCGTTCTCTTTCTTGCATGGGATGCCTATGCGATTGCGCAGGGTCACTGGTTCTTTGATCGTAAACAAATCTTGGGAATTTTCGGCCCCTTCGGTATTCCACTGGAGGAGTACTTGTTCTTCATGGTTATCCCTATGGCAGCTATCTTCACAATCGAAGGCGTGACGACGGTAAAGCCTCACTGGCGAAAGGATGAGTTCGGCGAATGATCTATTCAGATATTGCGATTACCGCTTTCTCCATAGCGATTATGGTCGACCTCTTTATCTTTAAAACATCAATGCTTACACGTCCTGCCTTCTGGACATCGTATGCAATCATCTTGCCATTTCAATTCTTAACGAATTGGTGGCTCACCTCAAGAAATATCGTTATGTATAACCCCGATGCAATTATGGGGCTACGACTCTTCTCCGCCCCAGCCGAAGATGTTCTCTTCGGCTTCGCGCTCTTGTTAAGCGTGATGGGGTTGTGGGAAGTCTGGGGACGTAAGGGTTACCAGCGCAGTAATAGAGCGAGTTATGAACCTTAAATGTGGGATCGGCATGTGTTGTTGCACGAGAGCCTTCAAAGCATCCACCTTGATCGATGGCAACATCGACGAGAACAGATCCTGGCTTCATCTTTGCAACCATCGCATCGGTAACAAGCTTGGGCGCAGCAGCACCTGGAATCAATACTCCACCGATAACGAGGTCAGCTTGTGTGCAGTACTCCTCAATAGCAAAGGCTGAGGATGCAACAGTTTTCACTTGACCGTGGAACATCTCATCAATTTCAACAAGACGCTTGAGGTTGATATCAAGCAGTGTGACATCTGCACGTAATCCAATAGCCATTGCAGCAGCTGACACACCAACACTTCCGCCGCCCAAAATAACTACCTTGCCAGGTGCAACTCCGGGAACTCCCCCGAGCAAGACTCCGCGCCCACCAGCTGGGCGCTGCAGCGCAGCTGCTCCAACTTGAATAGACATTCGACCTGCAACTTCTGACATCGGAGCAAGTAGTGGAAGGAAGCGATTTACTTCAACAGTTTCATAGGCGATCGCCGTGACACCAGATTTAACGAGCGCATCTGTGCATTCGCGAGATGCTGCAAGGTGAAGATAGGTAAAGAGAATCTGCCCCTTACGCATGCGGTGGTATTCCTCAGCAACGGGCTCTTTGACCTTAATGATCATCTCAGACTTCGCCCATACTTCATCGGCCGAGTCGAGAATCGTTGCTCCAGCTTTTACATATTCACCATCTGTAATGGATGAGCCAAGACCTGCGCTCTTTTCAACAAAAACAGTGTGGCCGGCAATGACGAGAGAGTGAACTCCTGCCGGTGTAGTTGAGACTCTAAATTCATTGTTCTTAACTTCTTTTGGGATACCGACAAGCACAATTAACTCCTATAGTCGACGTTGACTGGACTTAAAGCATGCTACTAAAGCATGCTACTCCTAAAGAGCTTGGATATGGAACAACAAACCACTCTCAGGCTTTAAGACTGGAAGTTGCAATCCAACGTGGGCAAGTTGATCACCGGTGAGATTGAGTGCTGGCCACCAACCTGGTGCTCGCTTTTGGATAAAGTCATCTGCGCTTAAATCCTCAACAACGGTGATGCGATAGGGAGTTTCCTTATCAAGTCCATCAAATGTAGTTAATAGCGGTCCAAAGTTATCGAGAGAAGTCAGCTGCATATAGGTAAAGATTGCTTCTTTCTTATCGAGTGAAACCGTTCCATAGAGCTGCGCGTTTCCAACAATCTCATCGCTTCGAACAACAGTTCCTGAATGCAGTAAATCGCGATGATTCTTATAGAAGGCGATATATGCCTTAAGTGTTTGAGTCTCTTTCGCATCTGCCTCATTGATATCCCACTCAATACCTGCATGGCCAAAGAGTGCATTCAGCGCGCGGAAAGAAATCGAATGTGTGCGATGCATCTGATGGCCCACCGTTGGTCCAACGTGAGTACCGAGGAACTCAGGTGGAATAACAAGGCCTGTCCAACGCTGAATCTGCTGGCGCTCAAGGGGATCATTTTGATCTGATGTCCAGAAGCGATCAGCGTGTTCAATCATTCCAAGATCAATACGGCCGCCGCCTGATGAACAGGATTCAATCTCAAGTCCTGGATGGCGCTTCTTAAGCTCATCAAACATGCGATAGATAGCTTGTGTCTGCTTGCGCACAACTGGGCGACCATCAGAGATTGGATCGGTTAGGTGGCGATTGTGATCCCACTTGATATAGGCAATGTTGTATTCGGAGAGAACGGCATCTACTTGATTCAGCACATGGTTATATGCGCCTTCCTTAGTCAGATCTAGAACTTGCTGCCAGCGTCCTTCAATGGGCAAGCGACCTGGCTCCTGCAGAATCCAATCTGGGTGTGCGCGATAGAGATCTGAATCGCGATTGACCATCTCTCCTTCAAACCAGAGACCAAATTCAATGCCCTTATCGTTGATGTATTTGATAATGGGGCCAAGTCCATTAGGCCATGCATCCTTTGAGACAACCCAATCACCAAGGCCGGCGCGATCATTGCGGCGGGAACCAAACCAGCCGTCATCTAATACAACGCGCTCGACTCCAATGTCAGCAGCCTTATCAACCATCGTGCGGATGCCTTCTTCATTGTGATTGAAGTAGACCGCCTCCCACATATTTAGTGTGAGCGGACGCGGGCGAACCTTTGTAATGTGATTACTACGGGAGCGAATCCATGAATAGTGATTGTTGGTAACGCCATCAAGGCCACGATCGCTAAAGGTTGCAATCGCGCGAGGAGCTACATAGCTCTCGCCCTTCTTCAAAATTACTTCACCAGGCAATAAGTACTCGCCCGCTCCAATTGATTTATGGCCATCAATCAAACGTTCAACGTGATGAATGTTATTTCCAGACCAAGCCATGGCAAGTGACCATGCT
>JAPLBL010000017.1 GCA_026392765.1 Actinomycetota bacterium | reverse complement strand
AGTTGCAATGGAGGTAACGCGGCCATGCACCTTAGAACGCTTACGCCACTCTATCTTTCCAATAGGAGTGACATCTGCTGCGTGGTGAGTAATAGGTGCGAAGACCTGAGGGGCAACCTGTGTTGGCTTGATCTTCTCCTGTGGACTGACACTTCGTAAAGTTTCTTGGTCATGGTGGATATGTAGATCACCACGAGATGTAATGCGATTGACGTCAAAAGGAACAATTGTTGCCACTACTCGTTGCAACTGTGAAATTGGTGCTGCGATTTCTTCAGCCGTTTGATCATGAAGTAAGCGACCTAAGAACCTTGAGTAAGAACGACGAGGAAGAAGAATTGTTAACTCAATATCAGGCTTTTCAGTCTTACGAATTGCATAATCAAGTGCTGAGTTCGCAATGCGGCGATCAGGGCAATCAATCAGATCTAGTTGCACATCCACGAGCGCCTCAGATTCTGCCCACGCCTTTTGAATTGCTTCAGCGCGACGATCATCGATAACAAAGTGAACAGCCTTGACCTTATGTGGCTTCAGGCTTCGTGCATATCGAACAGCTCCCACAGTTGCGATATCAACGCTATCAACAAAGATGGTGACATCGTGACGAGCCATAGATGTTGCACGCTCTTCAAAACTCTTTACCGAGAGAGCCTCCTGCTCGCGGGTGTATTGGCGACGAAGACGCAAGAGAGTAACAACCAAGATAGGTGCAGTTACTAGAACTAACCATGCACCTTCAGTGAACTTCACAACGGAGAAGATAATGACAATCGCAAAAGAAACTGAACCTGCAAGTGAATTGATAAAGACCTTCACTCTCCACTGCGCTGGCTTGGTGCGTAAGTAATAACGAGTCATACCAAATCCAGCCAAAGTAAATCCTGTAAAGACGCCGAGTGCATAGAAGGCAACGAGGTGTTCAACGGATCCTGCTGTGATGATGACAAGCAGTAATCCACCACCTGCGAGCAAGAGAATTCCATTTGAGAAAGCTAAACGGTGGCCGCGCTTTGTTAATTGGCGTGGCAAATATCCATCTGTTGCAACGAAGTTCACCAGCAATGGGAATGCGCTATAGGTGGTGTTTGCACCAGCAAATAAGATAAGCATTGTTGCTAGCTGAACCATGATGAACATGACAGTTCCAAAGGTTCCACTTCCAACTGCTGCCTTTGCAATCTGAGAGATAACAGTTGGAACACCAGATTCATATGGCATTGCATGGATATGGTGTGCGAAGTAGGAGACGCCTAGAACAAGGGTTCCAAGCAGGCAGCTCATGACAACCAATGTGCGCTTTGCGTTGACATGCTCTGGGGTCTTAAAGAGCGCAACACCATCAGAGATTGCTTCAAGACCAGTCAGTGATGAACCACCATTTGCAAAGGCGCGTAAGAGAATAAAGATTGCTGCAAAGGTGAGCAGACCCTGTTCTTGTCCGAGAGGAACTGCTCCAGGTAGATCAGTATCGAGCACAGGAAGTGTTCCATTAGCTAAGCGGTAGAGACCCATTCCAAAGACAATGAACATACAGCCGACGAAGAAGTAGGTAGGGAAAGCAAAAGCCTTTCCTGCTTCTTTCACACCGCGCAGATTTCCGTAGGTTAACAAGATGATGACTGCAAAGATCATCGGCATTTTGTAGGGTTCAAGAGATGGGAATGTTGAAATGATTGCAGCAACACCAGCTGCTGACTGAATAGCCAATGTGACGATGTAATCAAGCATCAGTGCAACTGCTGCAATCTGTGCAACTACTGGTCCGAAGTTATCGCGCGAGACAATATATGCGCCGCCGGTCTTGGTATAGACATCAATGACATTTCGATATGACAAAGTGATGAGAACGAGAATTGCTAAGACAACTGCAGTCATCGGCATCAAGATTGCAAAAGCTGCAAGACCGAATGCGGGCAAGAGTGCGATCAGAATCTGTTCAGAACCATATGCGGAAGATGAAATGCAGTCAGAGGAAAGAATTCCGAGGGCATATCTCTTACTCAGTCTCTGATGACCGAGTGAATGGCGGTTAAGTGCACCACCTAAGAAGAATCTCTTGACCTTGTAGGAGAAGGGATCTTTTACGTGTGCATGATCCTGAAGTGCGACAGGCTGGGGTGCATCATCAGTCCAAGACTTAGCCACAACTACTCCCTTTGGCGTTGCATCTAGAGCATCACCGCTGCCTAGGTAACCATTTTAGGTGACCCGTTGAATTCTCGTAAGTATGCTAATCCTATGCGCACACAGTTATATATAGATGGTCAATGGGTCGATGGAAGCGGGACTTTGGACGTTATCGATCCCAGCGATGGCTCAGTTATCGCCAAAGTTGCTACTTCAAGCGATGAACAGAACCTCGCAGCTGTTGATGCCGCTGACCGTGCCGCCGCCTCATGGGCCAAGACCGCACCTCGTGTTCGCAGTGAAATCTTGCGCAAAGCTTTTGAAATGATGATTGCTGAAGCTGATTACTTGGCAGAGCTGATCTCTAAAGAAAATGGCAAGGCGCTACCGGATGCTAAGGCAGAAGTTAATTACGCAGC
>JAPLBL010000005.1 GCA_026392765.1 Actinomycetota bacterium | reverse complement strand
GGAGATGGTCGCGAGCGTAAAGCGCCTCGCAAAACTCGAACACTTGAAGACGAAGACTTTGCTTCGCTGAAGTAGCTGTATTTCCCCAGTAATCTAGCCACATGATCAAGACAAAGTTAATCCGCGCCGGAGTATTCCTTGCTGGCTTTGGCTTTGTCGCTGGAGCAACACTCTTTGCCTTTGCGTGGTTCACCGTCTCCATCCCTGATCCCAATGCATACGTCAATAGTCAATCCACCATCATCCAATATTCCAACGGATCTGAAATTGGTCGCATCGGAACTCAGAACCGACAGATACTCCCTCTTGCAAAGATTCCACTGCGTCTTCGCTATGCAGTCATGGCAGCAGAAGATCGCAACTTCTATTCCAACCGCGCATTTAGCGCAACAGGTATTGCACGTGCACTTCTTAATAACTTGAAATCAGGTTCACTCAACGGTGAAGGTGGCTCCACCATCACCCAGCAATATGCAAAGACCGCATTCTTAACACCGAGCCGAACAATCCAACGAAAGATTAAAGAACTTGTTATCTCACTCAAACTTGAGAATGCTTTAACAAAAGATCAGATTCTTGAAAATTACTTAAATACTATTTACTTTGGTCGCGGTTCATACGGTGTGCAGACAGCTGCGCAGCAGTACTTCAACCGCAATGCAAACCAACTCTCTATTTCACAGAGCGCAGTCGTTGCAAGTATTTTGCGCTCACCTGGTTATTACGACCCTGTTTTATCGAAAGAGAATGCAAAACGTCTTGAAGGCCGATTTGGATACGTCATTCAAGGAATGCTTGATAAGAAGTGGATCACTGAGGCAGAAGCAAAGGCTGCAAAGCTTCCTCCAGTTGCACCTCGCACAACATCTGGGCAACTCAGCGGTCCTAAGGGATACATCATCGATGCTGTGCAGAAAGAGCTCAGCAAACTTGGATTTACACAAGATCAACTTCTTGTCGGTGGTTATGTCATTAAGACAACACTGGATCAGCGAGCACAGCAATCTGCAGTGGATGCGGTAAATAAGTTCACGCCAACACCTGCTCCAACAAATCTCCACACAGCATTGGTTGCAATTCGCCCAGGCACCGGCGAAGTCATTGCTATGTATGGCGGAAAAGATTATGTAGTGCGCCAATTAAACGATGCCACTCAATCAATTGCGCTAGCCGGCTCTACCTTTAAGCCCTTTGCTCTGATTGCAGGACTGGAAGCAGGAATACCTCTTACTTCAATGTGGAACGGTGATTCACCACAAACATTTGATGATTTAGGTAAGCCATATCTTGTCTCCAATTATGGAGATGAAGGCTGGGGCCAAGTAGATCTTCTGACTGCAACACAGCACTCAGTCAACACCGTCTTTGTTCCACTCGGAATTAAAGCCGGCATGGATAAAGTTGTTGATGCAGCAAGACGTGCTGGAATCCCTGAATCTGTAGCAATGATTGCAACACCATCTGTTGTGCTCGGTGTTGCAAGTCCACATGTAATCGATGTTGCTAACTCTTATGCAACATTTGCAGCACAAGGTGTTTACTCAAAGCCATATATGGTCGCATCTGTCACTGGTCCAAATAAAGGCGTGCTCTATGAAGGTAAAGCTGTAACGCAAGAGGTATTTAGTAAAGATGTCATGGCAGATTTAACATACGCACTCAAGAGCGTTGTTAATGGTGGAACTGGTGGGGCAGCTCTTGCACTCGGTCGCCCTGCTGCAGGTAAGACAGGAACTTCACAATCAAATGCCTCCGCTTGGTTTAGCGCCTACACGCCACAACTTGCAGCATCGGTTGCACTCTTTCGCGATAGCGCATCTGAATCCCTTAACGGTATTGGTGGACTCACATCTGTCACAGGTGGAACTTTCCCTGCAAAGATTTGGACAGCATTTATGAAGGGCGCTCTTAAAGATGAGCCAATCATGAGCTTTCCAGCACCATCAAATATTGGTGGCCTAGACCCAGTCGTGATGACTAGCGGTGGTCGCCAAACAATGAAGAAGAAGTAGTAACCAATGCGCGTTTCTA
>JAPLBL010000028.1 GCA_026392765.1 Actinomycetota bacterium | reverse complement strand
TATCGTTCACGTGCCCTTGCTTGGCACAATGGATTGCACTCTGAATTTGGTCCAAATGCAGGCACTATCTACTACGCCGCAAAGTCCTTTATCTGTACTGCTGTTGCACAGTGGATTGCTGATATCGGAATCGGTATCGATGTCTGCACAGGGGGAGAACTCGCTGTTGCGCTGAACGGTGGAATTGACCCAAAGAAGATTGAAGTGCATGGCAACAATAAATCTGTAGCTGAAATTGATCGCGCAGTCTCTGTTGGAGTAAAGACCATCGTGATGGACTCACTCTTTGAAATCGAACGCGTTGCAGCAGCTGCAAAAAAGCATGGAGTGCGCCAAGCGGTGATGCTTCGCCTGACCCCTGGTATTGAAGCCCACACTCACGAGAAGATTTCCACTGCGCATGAAGATGTGAAGTTTGGATTCTCGATTGCCTCTGGTGCTGCCTGGGCTGCTGTTGAATCTGTTGCAACACATCCTGAACTTGAACTCCTTGGGGTGCATTGCCATATTGGTTCACAGATCTTTGGATCTGAAGCGCATGAGATTGCAACAGATCGCCTTATTGGATTTATGGCCAAGTATCGCGATGCCTATGGAAGTGAATTGCCGGAGCTAGACCTTGGTGGTGGATTTGGTATTGCCTATATCGATGGTGATGTCACCGTTGAACCTAGTGATGTTCTGCCACAGATCCATGCTGCTGTGAAGAAGGCATGTGCTCAGCACAACCTTGCAATCCCATTGGTATCACTGGAACCAGGTCGCAATATTGTGGGACCTACGATGTTTACTCTGTATGAAGTGGGAACCGTCAAAGACGTTGTTATAGATGGTGGAAAGATTCGTAAGTACGTCTCTGTCGATGGCGGCATGAGCGATAACGCACGTACTTCTCTTTATGATGCGCAATACACAGCAGTGATTGCACAGCGCAATTCAACTGCGCCTCTGGCTCTTACTCGCCTTGTTGGAAAGCATTGCGAAACAGGCGACATCATTATCAATGAGATTCAACTTCCATCAGATGTTGCCCCTGGTGATCTGGTTGCAACTCCAGCAACAGGTGCATATGGCCGCAGCATGGCTAGTAATTACAATCATGTGCCAAGACCACCTGTTGTTGCAGTAAAAGATGGAAAAGCCCGCGTAATTGTGCGCCGAGAAAATGAGGCAGACCTGCTCTCACTTGATGTGAAAGAATAGGTTTATGAGCCCCGCAGATAAACCAGTTCGCGTTGGCATGCTCGGCTGCGGCGTTGTCGGAAGCCAAGTAGCCCGCCTGCTCCTTTCAGATACAGCTGAACTCTCTACTCGCGCTGGCGTGAAGATTGAACTCACTCGCATTGCAGTGCGCACTATCAAGGATTACCCAGGACTTAACCCTGCTCTCTTCACAACAGATCCATTCTCGATTGTGAATGATCCAGATATCGATTTGATTGTGGAAGTTATGGGTGGAATCGAACCTGCGCGCGAACTTGCAATGACTGCAATCAATAATCGCAAATCTATTGTTACAGCGAATAAAGCACTGCTTGCTAGCCACGGCGCAGATCTATTTACAGCAGCTTATGCAAAGGGTGAAGATATTTACTACGAGGCCTCCGTTGCAGGTGCTATTCCAATTATCCGCCCTCTTCGCGATTCTTTAGCCGGTGACTTTGTTACTCGCTTGATGGGTATCGTCAATGGAACAACAAATTACATTCTCACAAAGATGCATGAAGATAATCGCGAATTCGATGATGTCCTTAAAGAAGCTCAAGCACTTGGATATGCAGAGGCAGATCCGACTGCAGATATTGAAGGATTTGATGCTGCTGCAAAGGCTGCGATTCTCTCTGGTCTTGCCTTCCACACACGCGTGACTGTCGATGACGTCTATCGCGAAGGAATTTCTAAGATCACTCTTGAAGATGTTTCCATTGCTAAATCAATGGACCATGTCATTAAGTTGCTTGCCATCGCAGAGCTCACACCAGCAGATGAAATCTCTGTCCGTGTGCACCCAGTCATGATTGATAAGAGCCACCCTCTTGCATCTGTGCGCGATGCTTTCAACGCAGTCTTTATCGAGGCAGAATCTGCCGGGCCTTTGATGTTCTATGGTCGCGGAGCTGGTGGACAACCCACTGCATCTGCAATCTTGGGAGACATCGTTGCAGTCTCTAGACACATTGCCCTGAACTCAATTGGCCAGCGCGAGACAGATTATGCAGATCGCGATATTGCTCCTATTGAAACAACAAAGACTAAGTTTCTTATCCGCCTTGAAGTAGAAGATAAATCAGGTGTTTTGGCTGCAATTGCCAAGGTATTTGCTGATCAAGGCGTCTCTATTCAGACAGTTGATCAAAATGGTCGCCATCAAGATGCCGAACTCATCATTGTTACTCACCGCGCAACAGAAGGTGAACTCAAAGCAACTGTTGAAGCGTTGAAGAAGATGCCAATGGTCACAAAGATCTCTAGCGTTATTCGTGTTGAGGGAGCAATCTCCTAATGGGAATCTTTTCAAAGAAGACAGGAGCGCATCAGTGGCGCGGAGTCATTGAGGAATATCGCCACCGTTTGCCTGTCTCTGCCAAGACTCCTGTCGTGACTCTGCGCGAAGGTGGAACACCTCTTATCTATGCATACGTTCTCTCTGAAATGCTTGGCAACAATGTCTGGGTGAAGTTCGAAGGAATTAACCCAACAGGATCCTTTAAAGATCGCGGTATGACTATGGCGATTTCAAAGGCAGCCGAAGCTGGCGCCAAAGCAGTTATCTGTGCTTCAACTGGAAATACTTCAGCAGCAGCAGCTGCCTATGCAGTTAAAGCTGGCATGGTTCCTGCAGTTCTTATCCCTGAAGGCAAGATTGCATTGGGCAAGCTCGCACAAGCTGTTGTGCATGGAGCAAAGTTGTTACAGGTTGATGGAAACTTCGATGATTGTCTCGTTCTTGCTCGTGATCTTTCTGAGCACTATCCAGTCTCACTTGTGAATTCAGTCAATCCATATCGTATTGAAGGCCAAAAGACAGCAGCCTTTGAAGTCGTAGATATGTTGGGTGATGCTCCAGATATTCATACGATGCCAGTGGGAAATGCAGGAAATATCACTGCATATTGGAAGGGCTATAACGAATACCGCAGCGACAAGATGTCTACGAAGTTGCCACAGATGTGGGGATTCCAAGCTGCAGGTGCCGCACCTCTTGTTACAGGCAAGCCCGTTGCAAAGCCAGAGACAATTGCCACAGCAATCCGTATTGGTAATCCAGCTTCATGGGATCAAGCAATTGCTGCCCGCGATGAATCAGGCGGACTTATTGATTCTGTCACTGATGAAGAAATTCTCTCTGCCTATCACCTTCTTGCATCGAAGGAAGGAATCTTCTGTGAGCCATCATCTGCTGCAGGCCTTGCTGGGCTTATCAAATATAAGAATGCAGGAAAGCTTCCTAAAGATAAGACAATCGTTATTACCTGCACCGGCAATGGCCTAAAAGATATTCCGTGGGCACTAGAAGGTGCTTCAGATCCTGTTGTCGTTCCTGTCAATGCAGACGTTGCCGCTAAAGCACTTGGCTTAGTGAAGAACTAGAGAAACAATTGAGCCATGGCCAAGCCAACTTTTAAAGCTAACCCGATTCAGGTGCAGGTTCCTGCAACCTCTGCCAACTTAGGTCCTGGCTTTGATTCTTTCGCCTTAGCCTTTGGAATGCACGACCGATATGTAGCGCAGATTCTTGATGAAGGTGGCCTTGATATCGATGTCACCGGTGAAGGCTCTGATGAAGTTCCTCGAACAGATAAGAACTTGCTCGTGAAGGCAATCAATAAAGGTTTTGACTACCTCGGTGGGCGACCAAAGGGACTTGCAGTTCGCGCACTCAATGTCATTCCACATGGTCGCGGACTTGGATCTTCAGCATCAGCGATAGTGGGCGGACTCGTTCTTGCTCGCTCCTTAGTACTTACTGGCACAGACAAGATGAGCGATGAAGCACTTCTCAATCTTGCGACTGAAATGGAAGGCCATCCTGATAATGTGGCAGCAGCTCTCTATGGCGGAGCAACAATTGCATGGCAAGATCTTGTGAAGGCTAAATCTGTCGCTCACGCAGTTCACCTACCTGTGGATCCACGCATCAAGGTGATGGCATTTATTCCTGCAAGTGCACTTGCAACATCGAAGGCGCGAAAGATGTTGCCTGAATCCATTCCATTTGCAGATGCTCAGCGCAATACAAGCAATGCTGCGATCATGACTCAGGCGCTCACAATCCGCCCAGACTTACTCTTCACAGCAACAGAAGATTTCTTACATCAGTCATATCGCCAAGAAGCGATGCCTTCATCCTTTGCCTTGATGACAAAGCTTCGTGCTGCAGGAATTGCTGCATTTATTTCAGGTGCTGGGCCAACAGTGCTTGCCCTTCACACAGAAGGCGATGATGAAACTACTCAGCTCGCACGGGCTGGCGGAGCGAAATTTGAGGGTAAATCTCTCGAAATTGCTAGCCGTGGAGCCACCCTGCTATAGTTTGGCCATCAGTTCAGCCCCGTAAGTTAAGGGTCAACTTTAAGAATTGATAAATCCAAGTAGTAAAAATCAAGAAATAAATCCCAAACTATAAAAGCCAGGGCTCGACTCATATGGTTAGCCCCAAAGTGAAAAGAAATACATGACAACAACAGAACCAGTTCGTTCTAGCAGTCCAGAGCTCTCTAGCATGACCCTTCCTAAGTTAAAGGAAGTTGCGTCTCAGCTCGGTATCGACGGTGCAGCAAAGCTTAAGAAGGATGATCTCGTCACAGCAATTGCAGATCTCCAGTCAGCAAACCGCGAAGCAGCTAAGGCAGAACGCGAAGCACGCCGCGAAGCTCGTAATGCCAAGAAGAGCAATCGCGACAATAAGAATTCAGATAACTCATCCGATGAAGGTGATGAAGAATATTCATCAGATAGCGCACCATCGAATAATGAGCGCAGCAACGACCGTGATGACCGTGGTGGTCGCAACCGTGGCCGCGATCGCAACCGTGGCCGTGATCGTGGAAATCGCGAACGCGGTAACCGCGAAGAGCGCGAACCAGTAATTGGTGAAGATGATGTCTTGGTGCCAGTAGGCGGCCTTGTCGACATCATGGATAACTACTCATTTATTCGCACAGGTGGATACCTTCCAGGACCTGATGATGTCTATGTCTCACAAGGACAGGTACGTAAGTACAGTCTCCGTAAGGGAGATGTTGTGACAGGTCAGGTTCGTCAATTACGCGAAGGTGAAACTCGTCAGAAGTACAACCCACTTATTACTCTCGAAACAATCAACGGATTGCCATATGAAGAAGCCCGTGGCCGCGTTGAGTTTGGAAAGCTTGTTCCTCTCTACCCACAAGAGCGACTACGCCTTGAGACAGAGCCAAACATTCTCACAACTCGCGTTATCGATCTGATTGCACCAATCGGTAAGGGTCAGCGCGGACTTATCGTTTCGCCTCCTAAGGCTGGAAAGACAATGGTCTTGCAAGCAATTGCGAATGCGATCACAACAAATAACCCAGAGTGTCACTTGATGGTTGTTCTTGTTGATGAGCGTCCAGAAGAAGTTACAGATATGCAGCGCAGCGTGAAGGGTGAAGTTATTGCTTCGACCTTTGATCGCCCAGCTGATGACCACACAACAATTGCAGAGCTTGCAATCGAGCGCGCAAAGCGCCTGGTTGAAATGGGCCATGATGTTGTTGTTCTTCTTGACTCCATCACACGTCTTGGTCGCGCATATAACATCGCAGCTCCTGCATCAGGCCGCATCCTTTCTGGTGGCGTTGATTCAGCAGCTCTCTATCCACCAAAGAAGTTCTTTGGTGCAGCTCGTAATATTGAAGATGGCGGATCACTGACCATTCTTGCAACTGCGCTCGTCGATACCGGCTCTCGTATGGATGAAGTGATCTTCGAAGAGTTCAAGGGCACAGGAAATATGGAGCTCATCCTCGATCGCAGAATGGCCGATAAGCGCATCTTCCCTGCAGTCAACGTTGTTGCATCAGGAACACGTAAGGAAGAAATCCTTATGGGTGCTGAAGAACTCAACATTGTGTGGAAGCTTCGTCGCGTGCTTCACGCTCTCGAACCACAAGCAGCTCTCGAGCTCTTGCTTGAGAAGATGAAGGGTACAAAGTCCAACGTCGAATTCTTGATGCAGATCCAGAAGACAACGTCAGGACCTGACGACAGCAAGTAAGGCTGCCAATCACGCACGGATTTGAAGAAATTCAAGGCCTGCGAGAGGATTAACCCCTATTGCCACACCTTATGGCGATGACCTGGTTCACCAGCTGCGGCTGGACCCAGACTCAAGAAAAGGAAAAGAAGAATATGAAGAAAGATATCCACCCAGAGTACATATCCACCCAGAGTACAAAGATACTCAAGTAACTTGTGGTTGCGGTGAAAAGTTTGTTACCCGCTCAACAGTTGCAAGCGGTTCCATCTACGTTGAAGTTTGCTCAGTCTGCCACCCGTTCTACACAGGTAAGCAGCGCATCCTTGATACTGGTGGACGCGTCGCTAAGTTCGAAGAGCGTTTCGGTAAAAAAGCAGCTAACTAGCTTTCTAAAGAGACCGCATCGCAGCCGAAAGGTTGCGGCGCGGTCTTTTTATTTCTCCAAAGAAGGATTAATCAACGAGTGAGAAGGGATGAAGTCATATGGCTAACGATCGTTTTGCATCAGCACATGAAATGGTGCGTGAATATCAAGAGCTTGAGTTAAAGATGGCCGATCCTTCTATCCATGAAGATCAAGGAAATGCCCGCAAGCTTGGTCGCCGTTATGCCCAACTTGGACCTGTCGTTGCAGGGTTTAATGCTTGGAAGAGCGCTGCTGATGATTTAGAAGCTGCCAAAGAGATGGCTTTAGAGGATGCATCATTTGCCTCTGAGATTCCAGCGATGGAAATCATTGTTGAAGCTGCTGCAGATAAATTGGAAGAGCTCTTGCTTCCACGCGATCCCAATGATGATCGCGATGTGATTATTGAAGTTAAAGCTGGAGCTGGTGGAGATGAATCAGCACTCTTTGCAGGTGATTTGGTGCGCATGTATCAGCGCTATGCAGAAAAGCGTGGCTGGAAGATTGAAATCATCGATATGACTGAATCAGAGCTCGGTGGCTATAAAGATATTTCTATGGCGGTTAAATCAAAGGGAACACCAGAGCCCGGAACTACTCCTTATGCACGACTTAAATTTGAAGGCGGAGTACACCGCGTGCAACGCGTTCCAGAAACTGAGAGCCAAGGCCGTATCCACACATCAGCAGCCGGTGTTCTCGTACTTCCTGAAGCAGAAGAAGTAGATGTTGAGCTCAATATGAATGATGTGCGCGTAGATGTCTATCGATCATCAGGTCCTGGTGGACAGTCAGTAAATACCACTGACTCTGCAGTTCGCTTGACCCACGTTCCCACCGGCATTGTTGTCTCCTGTCAGAACGAAAAATCTCAGCTTCAGAATAAAGAATCAGCGCTACGTATCTTGCGTGCTCGTCTTCTTGCTGATGCACAGGAAAAAGCAGAGGCAGTTGCGATGGCAGAGCGTAAGAGCCAGGTGCGCACAGTCGATCGCTCAGAGCGCATTCGTACATATAACTACCCCGAAAATCGCCTCAGCGATCACCGCGTGAATTACAAGGCGAATAACTTAGATGCAGTGCTCAATGGTGAGCTTGATGAAGTCGTTCAGGCGCTTCTCGATGCCGATAGAGCCGCAAAGCTTTCATCAACGAATTAAGTAGCCCATATGGAACTGACCTTTAAAGAATTCTTGCGAGGCGGAAAAGAGCAATTAGCCACAGCAGGTTTTGCTGAAGTAGAGGCAGAGATATTGCTCGCACACACCCTCGGGATCTCTCGGATGGATCTACATAATCCTTTAACGGTTGAGAATGCTCTTTCAGCAATCGGCGATATGACAATTGTTGAAGAGACTTTCTGGAAGTTACTCGATCGCCGCTGCGCCCATGAACCACTGCAATACCTGACAGGTGTTGCTTATTTCCGACACCTTGAATTAAAGGTCGGACCTGGCGTTCTTGTTCCACGTCCTGAGAGTGAGCTACTTGTTGAAGCAGCACTTACTCACATTGAAAAGTTAAGTGGCGCAGTAAGCGTTGTCGATCTGGGATCAGGCTCTGGTGCACTGGCTCTTGCCATTGCAACGGAGGCCCCACAGACACATGTGATTGCTGTTGAGAAAAGTCCTGAAGCAATACATTGGCTGAAAGAGAATGTCTCCTTCATCCATGAGAAGGTGCGTATTCTTGAAAGCGATGTTGCAACTGCCCTTGATGGCATCAAGTGCGATGTTGTGATTGCCAACCCACCGTATGTTCCAGATGCACAGGAGCTGCCACGAGATGTTGCAGAGCATGAACCAGCAATCGCCTTATTCGGGGGAGTAGATGGAATGAAGGCTCCACGTCTATTCATCTCAACAGCTTCTCGCTTGCTTAAAGAGGGTGGCTTTCTTGCCATTGAGCATCATGAGGAGCAAGGTGCTGCAATTGCAGATGTACTCAGCGATGATTTCACAGATATTCTTCTGCATCAGGATTTGTCAGGCCGCCCGCGATTTACGACAGCAGTGAGGAGATAGCAATGCCACGTATCGACCTCAAGCAGGGTGAACAGGCTAAGCATGTTGCTCGCGCTCTTAAAGAAATTCAAGCTGGCTTTGTCATCGTTGCACCCCTTGAACATGGCTATGTCTATCTCGCTGATGCATTCTCACCTTTTGCTGTGCGCGCAATGCACGTATTGCGTGGAGATAAGACTGGCGTAGTCGCGCAAGTACTCGCACATAGCTTGGATACCGTGAAAGGAATCTCTCGCGACGTCTCACCTGACACACAAGCCCTCTGTAATCAATTCTGGCCCGGACTTCTATCAGTCACACTCAGACCAAGCTCTGTCCTTAATTGGGATCTCGGTGATGATAAAGATTTGGATTGGTTTAATGTGCGAGTGCCGAAATCTAAATTTGTTCGTGCTCTGCTAAAGGCATCCGGTCCACTTGCTGTAGCAAGCGCTTCTAATGCCGGTGCAGAACCGATGCTCAAGATTGATCGCATGCAAGTAAAGGATTGGAAGGTGGCTGTGGTCTTTGATAACGGCGCCCTGAAATCTGGCCCCCGCTCCACCATTATCGAAGCCGATGCTGGAGGCGTGCGAATAGTGCGTGAAGGCGCTATTTCGGTAGCTGAGATGGAAAAGGTCGCGCCGCGCATTTCTTGGGCCTAACTATTAGGCTATCGCCATGTCCGAAACCTTCTATGGCCCTGATTTCAACCTTCTCTCCAAGCAAGATCCAGATATCGCAGCGGTGCTGCTCTCTGAGCTCAAGCGCCAGCAGACAAACCTGCAGCTGATTGCATCTGAGAACTTCACATCACGCGCGGTACTTGCATCACTCGGTTCATCGCTTTCCAATAAGTATGCAGAAGGCTATCCAGGTAAGCGTTACTACGGTGGATGCGAAGAAGTTGATAAGGCAGAAGTAATTGCGATAGATCGCGCAAAGGCGCTCTTTGGCGCAGAACATGCAAACGTTCAGCCCCACTCAGGTGCCAGTGCAAACGTTGCTGTCTATCAAGCATTTACTAAGCCAGGCGATACCGTTCTTGCAATGTCACTTCCACACGGTGGCCACCTCACACACGGATCTAAGGTCAACTTCTCAGGTAAGTGGTTCAACATTGTTTCCTATGGTGTTCGCCAAGATAACGAACTCATTGATTATGACGAGCTACGCGATCTTGCTATTGCTAATAAGCCAAAGATGATTTGTTCAGGTGCTACTGCCTACCCATCACTGATTGATTTCGAGAAGGTGCGCGCAATCTGCGATGAAGTTGGCGCCATCATGTGGGTCGATGCTGCTCACTTCATCGGCCTTGTTGCAGGTAAGGCAATTCCTTCACCCGTGCCTTATGCAGATGTTGTCTCATTTACTACTCATAAAGTTTTGCGTGGACCACGCGGTGGAATGATCTTGTCTAAGGCAGAGCATGCAGCTGCCATTGATAAGGCAGTCTTTCCTGGCATGCAGGGCGGTCCCATCATGTCTGCAGTTGCAGGAAAAGCTATTGCACTAGCTGAGTGCGCAACACCTGCATACCAACAGTATGCAAAGGATGTCATCGTCAATGCCAAGGCACTTGCAGCAGCTCTTGAAGGTGAAGGAATGCGCGCAGTATCTGGTGGCACTCAAACTCACCTAGCGCTCATTGATATTCGCTCCACAGGTGTAAACGGCAAGGTGGCAGATGAGCGTTGTGGAGCTGCAGGAATTGTTCTCAATAAGAACTCGATTCCATACGATCCAGAGGCACCTTCTGTGACTTCAGGTATTCGTGTGGGAACTCCTGCAACAACAACACAGGGAATGGGCACACCAGAAATGGCAACAATTGCATCTCTGATTGCTCGTGCTATTAAGACCGATGATGCTGCAGCACATGCTGCGATTAAATCTGAAGTCCATGCACTTACTGCACGTTTTCCTATCTACCAGGCGTAAAGAAGTCATCTAACAGATGCGCGAGTACCTCGTCACACTTCTGCTGGCGGCAGCGCTCTGTTATGTAGTCACACCTTTTGTTCGTTCATTGGCAATCAAAGTCGGCGCAGTCGCGCAGATTCGCACCCGTGATATTCACACCACCCCCACACCACGTTGGGGAGGCCTTGCTATGTGGATTGCTATGGCGCTCACCTTTGCGATGGTCAATCACTTATCCCTTGTTGGAAAATCATTTGGTCGTGAATCACTCGGTATCTTCTTAGCTGCAACTCTTCTTGTGGCAATTGGCCTCGTCGATGACCGCTTTGAATTAGATGCGCTCACCAAACTGGCAGGACAGGCACTTGCTGCAGGAATCCTGCTCATCTTTGGTATCCAAGTTCTGTGGCTTCCCATTAATGGAGTCATCACATTGCCACCGAGCATCGGCCAACTTGTCACAGTCATGATTGTTCTCGTGACCATCAATGCTGTGAACTTTATTGATGGTCTAGATGGCTTAGCTGCAGGAATTGTTGCGATATCAGGAGCAGCATTTTTTGCCTTCGCCTATCTCTTAGCTGTTATCTATGGCTTTAGCCGCGCAGGTGCTCCATCGCTGATTACCGCTGTAATTATCGGCATCTGTATTGGTTTTCTGCCTCATAACGTCCACCCAGCAAAGATATTTATGGGCGACTCAGGATCGATGTTCTTAGGGCTATTACTTGCTGCCTCTGCAGTTACCCTCACTGGGCAAATTGATCCCAATGCAATCTCTGCTGAGAAGTTAGGGCCAACGCTACTTCCTTTGATGCTTCCCTTTGCAGTTCTTGCTATTCCACTCATTGATCTCTTCTCAGCAATCTTTCGCCGCCTTCGCGCAGGACAATCACCATTTAGCTCAGATAAAGAGCATATGCACCACAGAATTCTTCGCGCAGGAAACACGCATCTGCGCACAACACTGATTATGTATTTATGGACAGCAACAATCGCATTTCCAGTTGTGGTCTCAGCCTTTGCCCAACTATGGGTTGCAGCGATTGTTGCTGGCGCCATGCTTGCATTTACTATGTATTACTCAAAGAGTGGAGTTTCGACACATGTCGACTCAACCAAGTAACGAAGAACAACTTCTCAAGGGAGCACTCGTTCCCACATTTATCGTCGGCATCATCGCCATTGGAATATTTGGATTTGCCAAAGGACTTCCTGGTTTAAGCGGTGCTTTTCTTGCTCAAGCTGTTGTCTTGATTTATTTTTTGGTTCATATCCTCGTCTCAAAGATTTCACGTAACCTCGATCCCATGAGCACCATGGCACTTGCGATGTTCTCCTACTTCGCAAAGTTCATGCTCCTTGGAGCTTTCTTGTGGGCGCTGACCAAATACACATCGCGCTCCACCATCGACCGAACCAGCTTTGGGGTCACAGCAATCGCGCTCACCTTTGCCTGGCTGGGTGGAGAAATCGCTAGTTATCTAAAGCTCAAAACTCATCTACCATTGCCGCATGACCCACGAACCAAGTAACCGCCGCGAAGAGAACGCCCTCTGGTCGATCTTTGGATATCTCGTCTCAGGCCTTCTCTTCTGGGGCGGCATCGGCTGGGCTGCAGACCACTTCTTTGGCACCACCTACCTCGTCCTCATTGGCCTCTTGGTCGGCATGGGCGGGGCCCTCTATCTCGTCTGGTTACGGTTCGGCCGGAAGTAGCCACCAGCCTTGAAATAAGTGACTAGACCCACCTAAAACTCTCAAGGTTCGATTTCACAGGCGGGCAGGTTTGCCCATAAGGTTGCCCTGAATTACCGCTTCCTCAGCAATAGGTTTACAAGCCCTTTTAGGTATCAAGGAGTGTGTGTGCGCGCGTTTGTTAAATTACACGCAGAAGGTGATGGATTCGTCCCACCTAGTACAAACGACTTCAACCTTCCTCCCATTACTGAGTCGATTGCATGGCTCACAAAGCCTGTTCTTCTCGTATTTCTCTCAGTAATTCTCGTTTCAGTCTTCTTTATTCTCTCCTCACGCAAGGCAGCCGTTGTGCCTTCAAAGCTGCAATTCGCTGGAGAAAGTATCTACGGCTTTGTCCGTAATGATCTTGCTCGCGATGTTATCGGCCATGAATTCATGCGCTTTGTGCCATACCTCTTCACGCTCTTTACCTTTGTTCTCACCAATAACCTCTTTGGAATTGTTCCGTTCTTGCAGTTCCCTGCAATGTCACACGTTGCATTCCCATACGTGCTTGCAATCTTCTCATTCGGTGTCTTTCACTATGTGGGAATTCAAAAGCATGGACTTTTCAAATACCTCAAAGAGATTGCATTTATGCCAGGTGTTCCAAAGCCTGTCTACATCTTGCTGACACCTATTGAAATTGCCACATTCTTCCTCGTGCGTCCATTGACGCTCTCACTTCGTCTCTTTGCAAATATGTTCGCGGGCCACTTGTTGTTGCTCGTCTTCATTATGGGTGGTGACTACATGATGCATGATTCACATCTGATCATGAAGCTATTTAGCCCATTCTCATTTGCATTTGGTATTGCCCTTACATTCTTCGAATTTATGGTGCAATGCCTACAGGCATACATCTTCACCCTGCTCACAGCTCTATACATCGCCGGCGCCCTTGCCGACGAGCACTAAGTAAGAAACTAACGAAAGGTAAGAAAAAATGACAGGCACACTCAACCTGGTCGGTTTTGGCCTATCAGCAATTGGTCCAGCAATTGCAACAGGAATGATCTTCGCTGCTTATATCAACGGCGTAGCTCGTCAGCCAGAAGCACGCAGCGTTCTCCAGCCAATCGCGTTCCTTGGATTCGCGCTCGCTGAAGCACTTGCACTCTTCGGTCTCGTTCTCGCATTCGTCCTCTAATCAATAAAGATTAATTAGGGTAAACAATGCGCTCATTTAATTTCCTTAGCGGGGAAGAACCACTCAACCCACTAATTCCGCATACCGCTGAATTAGTTGTCGGTGCGATTGCCTTCACCCTGCTATTTCTCGTTCTTCGTAAAGCAGTTGTGCCAAAGTTTGAAAAAGCTTTCACAGACCGCGCCGAAGCAATTGAAGGTGGCATCGAACGTGCTGAGAAGGCGCAGCTCGAAGCACAGCGCGCACTTGTCCAGTACAACGAGCAACTTTCATCAGCACAAGGTGAAGCATCAAAGCTTCGTGAAGAAGCGCGCGTTCAAGGCGCAGCAATTCTAGAAGAGCTTCGCACAAAGGCTCAAGATGAAGCAGCACGCATCACAGCGGCAGCTCATGCATCTATTGAGGCAGAGCGTCAGCAGGCAATTACATCTCTTCGTAATGAAGTCGGTGCACTTGCAGTTGAACTCGCATCAAAGATTGTCGGAGAAGCACTTGATGACCAGGCCCGTCAATCACGGATCGTGGAACGCTTCATCGAAGATCTCGAAAAGTCCAAGTAGTAGGTAGAGAAAGAAGAGAATGAGAATCCATCTCGGAGGAAGCAGCCGTCAATCACTTGTGATTGCACGCGGCAAGCTCGATGCTGCCGTCAAGGGCGCAACAGCGGCTAACGCATCTGAGCTCTCATCTCAACTCTTCTTTGCAGCTGATGTTCTCTCAAAGAACACCTCAATCCGCCGCGCCTTTGCAGATCCTTCCCGTGATGTTGCCTCAAAGGGCGTACTCGTGAAGGATCTCTTCGCAAAGTCACTTGCTTCCACTGCCCTAGAAATACTCACAGCGGTATCAACTCTTCGTTGGTCAGCTGCAGGAGACCTAGTGCATGTGCTCGAGCAGCTAGCGATTGAGGCTGAAGCATCTGCAGCTAATATCAATAATGAACTGGATCGCATAGAAGATGAACTCTTTGAAACATCACAGCTCGTTGTCGATAACTTTGAATTGCGCAAGGCTCTCGTAGGTACTGGAACACCTGAAGCCAAGGCCGCACTTATTACTGAAGTACTTTCCAAGAAGGCATCAGCATCAACTGTGAGACTTGCAGTCGCTCTTGTAACAAGCCTTCGTGGACGTAGTATTGAAGCAGCATTTGCTGACTATCTCTTTGGTCTAGCAAATCGCCGTAATCGTCTTATCGCGGTTGTCCGCGTTGCATCTGTCATTACAGATGCTCAGAAATCACGTCTTGCAACAGCGATTGAGAAGCAGGTTGGGCAACCAATCCGCGTCAATATCGAGATCGAACCATCGATTCTTGGTGGAGTATCGGTCAAGTTTGCAGATGAGTTAGTAGATGGAAGCGTTTCAAATCGACTTGCTAGCGCCGGACGCGCACTAGCTGGAAACAAATAAAGGGGAAACTCATGGCAGAGCTCAAGATCCAACCGAATGAAATTCGGGATGCCTTAGCGAACTTCGTTAAGTCATACGATCCAGGCACCGCGGCTCGTGATGAAGTCGGAACAGTTAGCCAGGCAGGCGATGGAATCGCTCGCGTTGAAGGACTTCCTTCAACAATGGCTAATGAACTACTTCAGTTCGAGAACGGAACACTAGGACTCGCACTCAACCTCGACGTGCGCGAAATCGGTGTTGTTATCTTGGGCGATTACGCAGGCATTGAAGAAGGAACATCTGTGCGACGCACAGGTGAAGTTCTCTCTGTTCCTGTTGGTGATGGCTTCCTCGGTCGCGTTGTTGACCCACTTGGTCGTCCTATCGATGGCAAAGGCGAAATTAAGCCTGATGCACGTCGTGCTCTTGAACTTCAGGCACCATCAGTAGTGCAGCGCCAACCTGTGAAGGAGCCAATGGCCACAGGTATTAAGGCAATCGATGCGATGACAGCAATCGGTCGTGGACAGCGCCAGTTGATTATTGGTGACCGTCAGACAGGTAAGACTGCAGTTGCAATCGACACCATTATTAACCAGCGCGAAAACTGGCTCACAGGCGATAAGAAGAAGCAGGTTAAGTGCATCTATGTTGCTATTGGTCAGAAGGGTTCAACGATTGCATCTGTAAGAGGATCACTCGAAGAAGCAGGCGCAATGGAGTACACAACAATCGTTGCGTCCCCTGCATCAGACCCAGCAGGCTTTAAGTATCTTGCTCCATATACCGGTTCTGCAATTGGTCAGCACTGGATGTATAACGGCGAGCACGTTCTTATTGTCTTTGATGATCTTTCTAAGCAAGCTGAGGCATATCGTTCAGTCTCACTTCTTCTTCGTCGTCCACCAGGTCGCGAAGCCTACCCAGGAGATGTTTTCTACTTACACTCACGTCTTCTCGAGCGTTGCGCAAAGCTCTCTGATGAATTGGGTGGCGGTTCAATGACTGGTTTGCCAATCATTGAAACTAAGGGAAATGACGTCTCTGCCTTTATTCCTACCAACGTAATTTCTATTACTGACGGACAGTGCTTCCTTGAAACAGATCTCTTTAACGCAGGCGTTCGCCCAGCGATTAACGTAGGTATCTCTGTCTCTCGCGTGGGTGGCTCAGCTCAGACTAAGGCGATGAAGAAGATCGCAGGTCGTCTGCGTCTTGACCTTGCACAGTTCCGTGAGCTTGAAGCATTTGCAGCTTTCGGTTCAGATCTTGATGCTGCATCAAAGGCTCAGCTTGAGCGCGGTGCGCGCATGGTTGAACTTCTTAAGCAGGGTCAGTACTCACCATATTCACTTGAGCGTCAGATTGTTTCAATCTGGGCCGGCACAACAGGCAATCTTGATGATGTTGCAGTTGCTGATATCCGTCGCTTTGAATCAGAGCTTCTGGACTTCATCGGCCGTGAACGCAAAGAAATCTTCACAGTAATCTCAGAGACCAAGGTCCTTGAAGATGACACTGTGGCAAAGATGGAAGCAGCAGTTGCTGACTTTAAGAAGCAGTTCAAGTCATCTGTGGCTCCTGCTCTCAATGAAGCAGCAGCCGATGCCCTTGATTCTGAAGCAGCAGAAGCAATTACTAAGCACGTCCCACCGGCGGTGAAGAAGTAACTCATGGGTGCTCAACTTCGCATATATCGCAGGCGGATGCGTTCCGTTAAAGCGACTAAAAAGATTACGAAAGCTATGGAGTTAATCTCTGCTTCTCGTATCGTTAAGGCGCAACAACGTGTAACAGCGTCGACCCCTTATGCAAATGAGTTGACTCGTGCAGTTTCTGCAGTTGCTTCATTCTCTTCAACAAACCACCCATTGACCACAGCACATGAGAATCCACGTCGCGCAGCGATTTTGATCATCTCAGCAGACCGCGGTATGGCTGGTGCTTACTCAACGAATGCGATTAATGAAGGCGAGAAGCTCGCAGCCCTTCTTCGTGAACGTGGTTTGCAGGTCTCTAACTTCCTCGTGGGCCGCAAGGCTGTGAACTACTACAAGTTCCGCAACCGCGAGATGGCTGGAACTTGGACAGGTTTCTCAGATAACCCCACATATGAGAACGCTAAGGAAGTTGCCACAGCGCTTCTCTCAGCATTCCTTGCAGATTCAACAGATTCAAAGACTGGTGTTGATGAAATTCATATCATCTTCACTCAGTTCAGATCTATGTTGACCCAGGAAGCAACAGCTAAGCGCATGATTCCACTTGAAGTTGTTGAATCATCAGCGCCAGTGTCATCAGCGCTGCTTCCCATGTATGAATTCGAGCCAAATGCGGCAGAGGTACTCAATGCACTTCTTCCTCGTTATATCGAAGCACGTATCTTTAACGCGATGTTGCAATCGGCTGCCTCTGAACATGCAGCTCGTCGTCGCGCTATGAAATCAGCAACTGACAATGCTGAGGATCTCATCAAGTCGCTCACGCGACTTGCGAACGCTGCCCGTCAGGCAGAAATTACCCAGGAAATCAGTGAAATTGTTGGCGGCGCAGATGCGTTGGCCTCAGCTAGTGCAGGGAGTGAATAATGTCAGCAACAGGTAAAGGCCGCGTAGCCCGAGTTATTGGACCAGTGGTGGATATTGAATTCCCCGCAGATTCGATGCCATCGATCTTTAACGCCCTTCACGTAGAGACCACGATGAGTGGCACTACTCGTACCTTGACCCTTGAAGTAGCGCAGCACATTGGAGATAACCTCGTGCGCGCGATCTCGATGCAACCAACGGATGGAATGGTGCGCGGTGCTGAAGTAACAGATACTGGCTCAGCTATCTCTGTTCCAGTTGGCGATGTCACAAAGGGCCACGTCTTCAACACTCTCGGAGAATCCCTTGACGTTCCAACTTCTTCCCTTGATATCAAGGAGCGTTGGTCAATCCACCGTAATGCACCAGCATTTGATCAGCTCGAGTCAAAGACTGAGATGTTTGAAACAGGTATCAAAGTTATCGACCTTCTCACACCGTATGTAAAGGGTGGAAAGATCGGTCTCTTCGGTGGTGCAGGTGTGGGTAAGACTGTTCTTATCCAGGAAATGATTTATCGCGTAGCTGAAAACTTCGGTGGTGTATCAGTATTTGCAGGTGTTGGTGAGCGTACTCGTGAAGGTAACGACTTATTCCTTGAAATGACCGAGACGGGCGTTATCAATAAGACAGCCTTGGTCTTCGGTCAGATGGATGAGCCACCTGGCACGCGTCTTCGTGTTGCTTTGTCAGCTCTCACAATGGCTGAGTACTTCCGCGATGTTCAGAAGCAGGACGTACTCCTGTTCATCGATAACATCTTCCGCTTTACTCAGGCAGGTTCTGAAGTATCAACACTTCTCGGCCGTATGCCATCTGCAGTGGGCTACCAGCCAACACTTGCTGATGAAATGGGTCAGCTTCAGGAGCGTATTACTTCAACACGTGGTCACTCGATTACATCTATGCAGGCAATTTACGTTCCTGCAGATGACATCACCGACCCAGCTCCTCACACAACATTCGCCCACTTGGATGCAACAACAGTGTTGTCTCGTCCGATTTCAGAGCTTGGTATCTACCCAGCTGTGGATCCACTCGATTCATCATCTCGTATCCTTGATCCTCGCTATATCGGTGAGCACCACTTCCGTGTTGCTAACCGTATTAAGCAGATCTTGCAGCGCTATAAGGATCTTCAGGACATCATCGCTATCTTGGGTATCGATGAATTGTCAGAAGATGACCGCGTTCTCGTAGGTCGTGCTCGTCGCATCCAGCGCTTCTTGTCACAGAACACATTCGTGGCAAAGGTATTTACTGGTATTGAAGGATCATTTGTTCCACTTGCAGACACAATCGCAGCATTCGAAGCACTTGCTGATGGAAAGTACGATCACCTTCCAGAGCAAGCATTCTTTATGTGTGGAGGCCTCGATGATGTTGAGCGCCGTGCTGCAGAATTGGCAAAGAACTAAAAATGGCTCTTAACGTCGCACTAGTATCGCCAACACAACAGGTGTGGTCGGGCGAGGCAACTTTTGTCTCAGCTCGCACCACAGAAGGTGACCTTGGAGTTCTTCCAGGTCACGCACCTTTGTTTGGCGTACTAGTCGATGGAGCTGTCAGCATTAAAGGCACTGATGGATCAACACAGGAATTTCAAGTCCGCGGAGGCTTCTTATCAGTCTCTAACGATCGCGTTTCGATTCTTACTGAATCTGTAGGTTAATTACTCTCTAGAAACTTTTGCACCGAGCTCTACAAGCTGCTCCGCAAAGTTTGGATATCCACGATCGATGTGAAATGAACCATCGACTGTTGTTTCACCATCAGATACAAGCGCTGCTAATACAAGACCGGCACCTGCACGAATATCAGTTGCCTCAACTGGGGCACCAGATAGCTGTGGGATACCGTCGATAGAGGCATGGTGGCCATCAACAGTGATTTGAGCACCTAATCGCATGAGTTCATTGACGAACATAAAGCGTGATTCAAAGACATTTTCAGTCACAATTGAGTGACCTTCTGCGATGGCATTCATGCCGATGATGAAGGGAAGAAGGTCAGTTGCAAAACCTGGGTAGGGAAGTGTTGCAACATCAATTGCCTTAGGGCGCTGATTCATCTGAACGCGGATGCCATCCTGCGTTGAGGTGATGATGGCGCCGGCAGATGTGAGTTTTTCTAACATCACTTCCATGTGATCAGCACGACCGCCATGGATGGTGATATCACCTTGCGTCATAGCAGCGGCAAATGCCCATGTGCCGGCAATGATGCGATCGGTAATAGTGGTGTGATCTGTTGGCTTGAGTTCTGTAACGCCTGTGATGGTGATGGTGGGTGTTCCAAGGCCTTCAATCTTCGCACCCATACCAACAAGGAATTGTCCAAGGTCAACAAGATCTGGTTCGCGTGCTGCGTTATCAATTGTCGTGACACCTTTAGCAAGGACTGCAGCAGTCATGATGTTCTCTGTTGCACCCACTGATGGGAAATCTAAATCAATTGATGTTCCAGTAAGACCGTTTGGTGCTTCTGCGATGACATAACCATGTTCGACGTGAGCTTTTGCACCGAGTGATTCAAGGCCCTTGATGTGGAAATCAAGTCCACGTGAACCGATTGCATCTCCACCAGGCAGTGCCACTTCAGCTTTACCAAGGCGTGCAACAAGTGGGCCAAGAACGTTGATAGATGCGCGCATCTTGCGCACGAGATCGTAATCTGCGCGGTGCAGGGGAGTAGCAGGAACATCGATGGTCACGACAGATCCATCGTGCGCTACCGTGCAGCCAAGACGTGTGAGCAGGTCTGCCATGATGTCGACATCGGCAATATCTGGAACATTGCGAATTGTTGTTGTGCCGACGGCTAGCAGGGATGCTGCCATCAGCTTAAGGACTGAATTCTTAGCGCCAGTAACCGTTACTTCGCCCTGGAGGCGGCAGCCTCCAGTGATGCGGAAACGGTCGTCGGACGAAGATGCCATATCCGAATACTACTTATAGGCTAGGGACATGGTTAATTTAACGCGTATTTACACAAAGACAGGCGATGACGGAACTACATCTCTTGGAGATATGAGCCGCACATCTAAAAATGACCCTCGCCTTGAAGCCTATGCAACTGTCGATGAAGCTAACTCCACTATTGGTGTTGTGATCGCAACAGATGAATTAGCCGATTCAGTTCGCGAGCTCTTAGTCCGCATTCAAAATGACTTATTTGATGTAGGAGCAGATCTCTGTACTCCAGTAGTTGATGCACCTGCATTTGAACCCCTTCGCGTCCTTGAGTCACAGGTTGTCTATTTGGAAGAGCAGATCGATTTCTATAACAAGGATCTTGAAGCACTTCGCTCATTCGTTCTTCCATCAGGCACACCAGCTGCTGCCCACCTTCACGTTGCTCGCACCGTTGTTCGTCGCGCAGAGCGCCGCACATGGGCTGCTATCCACGCATTCGGTGGCGGTGTGAATCCATTAACAGCTAAATACCTCAACCGTTGTTCAGATTTGCTCTTCGTTCTTGCACGTGTTGCCAATAAGAAGATTGGTGATCAGCTCTGGGTTCCTGGAGCTAATCGCTAAGCAAAGCTTTTCAGGTGAGCGCGAGCTGCGCTCTCTTCCTCTGGAAAGACAAAGATTCGTGGTCCTTCTTTTGTCTGTGTCAGTGTTGCCTTAATCCCCACAGCAATAAGTTTCTGGCGTAGTACTTCACCCTCAATATGATTTGTGGGTTTTGCAACTGCCACGAGAGTTCCATATTCACTATCGAGTCCAGCACGTGGTGTTCGCATCACAACAGATTTTCCACGCGCAGATGTCCATTTCAGAATTAGAATAAGAAAGAGCACGACAGGAAACCCAGCAAGGCTCATAAGGAAGAGCTTGTTATCAACTCCGCCGAGCATTAGCCGTTGACCTTTGTAAATGTCACAGTTTGAGTTCCTTCAGGCTTTGCCTCTTGATGGCAGACAACTTCAATACTGGAGACATATTCAGAGGTCGCAATGGGTTCAGGAGAAATGAGCAAGATTGTCTTCACTTCTCGGGCAAGGCTGGCACCAGTGATAGTGCGCAGGTTGCCGATGAGATCCTTATTTTGTGCATAGACCTTTGAATTTACTTCCCACCACACACATCCTGTTTCAGCAGCCACTTGTACTGCGCCACAGATAAATGTGGAACAGGCTGCAACCTGTGATGCAAGGTTTCCTTTAGCTGAGATTACGCCAACAAGTTCTTTGCTAGTCGGGATCTTTGCATAGATCCCTGATGCATATTCAAAGTCAACGGGAGGCCATTTTGGTTTCGGAGAAGGTGAAACCTTCACCTTCTTACGAGGCTTTGGCTTTGGCTTCGGTTTTGGTTTGACCGTCGGCTTTGCTGTTGTGGCCGAGGTTCCAGTTGCAGTTGGTTTTGCAGTTGCTTTGGCAGTAGTAGCTGGCTTTGCAGTGCTCTTTGAAGTTGTCTTCGCGGTCGGTGTTGGAGTCGGCTTCTGTGTGGCAGCAAATGCTGAACTTCCTGACATCACCAAAGTGAGTGCAAGGAAGATGGAGAGTTTCCTCAATCGCGCTCCCACTTGAAGCTGCGCACTGCCCAGATCAATCCGACTACGAGCCATGCAGCAATAATGGCAAAGGTGCGGCCAGTTTCCCAATTACCGGCAACTTCACGCGTAGCGAAGGAGTCGGGAAGGAAGACTGAACGCGCTCCTTGTGTCATCCACTTGAGTGGAAATATCGCAGCAACTTGCTGCATCCAATGTGGAAGATCGGTGAAGATAAAAAAGACTCCACTAAAGAATTGAAGAACGATCACAACAGGGGATACGACAGCGGAAGCGCCACGTCCACTCTTTGGAACATTAGAGAATGCAATTCCAAGAACTGTCGAACATGCACTTCCTAAAACAAGGAGTGCAGCAAGTAATAACCACTTATCGGCACCCGTCGGAAGGTTCACGCCAAAGAATGCAACACCAGCTGCCAGAAGTAGGAAGACCTGAATCAGCATGCTTAAGGTGACCAAGATTGCCTTGCCGATGAAGTAGCTACTAGCTGGCATTGGAGTGCCACGCAATCGCTTCAAGGTTCCGAATTCGCGCTCCATAGGAATCATGATGGCGAGTTGTTGAAAACCAGTGTTAACAAGTCCTGATGCGATCATTCCTGCAACAAAGTACTGGCTAAAGGTCACACCTTCTGCGATGGAGTTAGAGAAGACTGAGCCGAAGATGGCAAGCAAGATCAGCGGAAAGAGCATGGTGAAGACAACAGATTCACGTTGGCGCATAAATTGTTTGACCTCAAGGCCACCACGGGCAATACCAATCGAGAGCGCAGTTGGCTTACTCATGTGTGCCCCCAATCATCTCGAGGTAGATATCTTCAAGGGAAGCACGCTTGACATTCAGTTCAGGAACTTCGCCACCGAATTGAGCAGAGAGTTGATTTACAAGTTGCGTTGGGTTGGCAGATTTCTCACTGCGAAGTTCTGTGCCATCACGCCAAGAAATAGTTGCAAGAGAAGTTGCTCGGCCACCCAAGAGTGCAGGAGTTGATACTTCAATAATCTTTCCGCGGTTAATCACGGCAACACGATCGGCGAGTGCTTCAGCCTCATCCAGGTAATGCGTTGTCAGAAGAATCGTTGCGCCCTCATCGCGAAGCTTTCGAATCAGCTGCCAGAATGCGCGACGCGCTTCTGGGTCAAAGCCAGTTGTGGGTTCATCAAGGAAGATCAGTTCAGGGCTACCAATAATGCCGAGTGCAACATCGAGGCGTCGTCGTTGACCGCCAGATAATGTGCGCCCTAGCGCATCTGATTTCTCTGTGAGCCCAACAAGTTCAATGACTTCACGAGGATCTTTAGAATTTTCGTAATATTTGGCAAAATGTGAAACAGATTCATAGACGGTGAGATCTCCTGCATCAGCAGTTGATTGCAGAACGATGCCGATGCGATCGCGCCAAGCTTGCCCAGCTCTTCCTTTGGTGGCGGGGTCAAAGCCAAGGACCTTTACCTCTCCTGCATCACGGTCACGAAAGCCCTCAAGGATTTCAACTGTGGTTGTCTTTCCGGCGCCATTGGGGCCAAGGAGTGCGAATATCTCACCTTGCTCGATAGCCAGGTCTAGGCCATCGACTGCGTGGGTTGAGCCATAGCTCTTACGAAGACCCGAAACGCTAATGACTGTGCTCACATGGCTATCTTGTCACCGACGGCGCAAAAGTGCGAGAAAATAGGAGCATGAGCCCGCGTAAGAATTATCCCAAAAATCGTAGGCCTAAAAGTGGCGATGATGAACCCATCACCATTGCATCCAATCAAAGTTTTGAAGAAGATGAGAATGGTTTATGGATTGTTAGAAAGTTAACTGGGTCTGCGGCCAATAAACCATATCGCTGTCCTGGATGTGATCAAGTAATTCCAATGGCAACGCCACATACTGTTGCATGGCTTGATGGGGATGAAGATAACCGTAGACATTGGCATAACGCATGCTGGAGTAAGCGCAACAACCGCGGTCCGCGCACAGAGCGCACACGTAATGCACCTCGTTACTAATAGTTAGCTAAGGCGTCCCTTAAGTAGCTTTGTCACTCTCACAATTAATCTGTCATTACTTGGCGTGCGAGAGAAGCTTGTGAATGCAATCGGTAGCTGGAATCGCGCACGAACAACTGTGCGAGGGTAGGTAAATTCAAGAATTCCTTCAGGTCCATGGATACGTCCATAACCACTATCTTTCACACCACCGAATGGAACTGAATCAACTGCTGCAAATGAGATCACAGAGTTGATAGCAACCATTCCTGTGTGTAGTTGGGATGCAATATGTTTTCCGCGGTGCTTTGACCAGACAGCAGCACCTAACCCATAACGCGAAGCGTTGGTGAGCTCAATCGCCTGCGCCATATTCTTCACACGATTAATCGCAATCGTTGGCCCAAAGGTTTCCTCCGTCATTGCAATGGAATCTTCAGGAACATCGCAGAGAATTACTGGTTCAACAAAGGGGGCTTTAACTGAATCTGAGCCGCCCATCAAGACCTTGGCACCACGTGCTATGGCATCATCAATATGGGATTGAATAATAGGTATTTGCTTAGGCATTGTTGTGGGGCCATATTTGCCAGAGCCAGGAGCACCGGGATGAATATCTCGTGTAATCTCTAAAACCTTCTCAATGAATTTATCGGCAACGCGTTCATCCACATAAACGCGCTCTGCACCAATACAGGTCTGACCTGCATTAGAAAATGCTGACCACACGGTCGCATCAGCAGCTCTCTTGATATCAGCATCGTGAGCCACAATCACAGGATCTTTTCCACCACATTCAAGAACAACTGGGGTCATATGTGAGGCACACGTTGCCGCAACAAGCTTTGCGGTCCGCGTTGAACCAGTAAATGCCAACTTATCTATGCCACTTTCGCATAAGAACTTTCCTGTTTCACCAAGGCCGGTGATGCAGGTGAAGATATCTGCGAGCATGCAGGAATCAAGAAAAGATTGCGCAAGGTATTGGCCCACACCAGGTGTGTATTCACTCGGTTTAAAGACAACGGTATTTCCTGCAGCCAGTGCATACGCAATCGAACCAAGAGGAGTAAAGACGGGGTAATTCCATGGACCAATGACTCCGACGACACCAACAGGGGAACGCTCAACTGTTGCTGACATATTTGCCATCAGAAGACCAGGGGAGCGATGAGATGTGCGCATGACGGACTCTGCATGACGAGCAGCCCATGCAATATGTCCTGCAGCCAATGCTGCCTCAAGTTTTGCATCACTGACTGGTTTTCCAGTTTCAAGGGAGACAAGTTCAGTGAGCGAATCAATATTGGCAAGCAGATCTGAACTCCACTTCAACAAGACTTTGCGACGTCCCCGAAAACCTAAATCACGCCACTCTTGTGAAGCAGTGCGCGCTCTTTCAACTGCAGCTTTGACTGCAGCTTCGCTATAGATTTCATGAGAGGCGATAACCTCATTGGTGACAGGGTTATGAGAATCGAATGTCGCAGTTTTTGAGGGAGCCATGAGCAAAGACTAGACTGCAACTATGTCGGAACCAATCCGCCCCAGCACAAATCTTGCTGGGCTGCGCACCCCATTTACCGTCACTACAGAAGATGGCCAAACCTTGATCGGTGAGGTCAGTGCGCCTTTGAGTAATCCAACCTCTGCAATTCTCTGCTGTCATCCCAATCCAACCGGTGGCGGAATGATGGATAGCCATATCTATAAGAAGGCAGCTAATCGGTTGCCTGCGATGGCTGGAATTACTGTTGTTCGCTTTAACACCCGTGGAACAAGCAGTGAAGCAGGAACAAGCACGGGTACGTATGACAATGGTCGGGCTGAGAAATACGATGTTGAAGCGATGATTCGTTACTGCTTCGATACTTTAGAACTTACTGAACTCTGGGTTGTTGGTTGGTCATTTGGAACAAGTATTGCCATAAGTCATGCACGTGATCCACGTGTGAAAGGACTCATTCTCTTAAGTCCGACTTTGCTCGATATCGTCGATGGAGATCTTGAATTTTGGGCCACAGATGGAAGGCCGATGACAGCGCTCATTCCAGAATTTGACGATTACTTAAAGCCAGATCAAGCAAAGATTAGATTTGCTGTTGTGCCACAGATTGATTTGATTCCTGTCGATGGCGCAAAGCACTTATGGGTGGGAGAACCATCTGTGCATCGCGTGCTCAGTGAAATCACCCGAATAGTTGCACCAAATCGCTTGCCTCTGCCTACTGAAGTTTAAGACTTCTCCGCGCGAGGATAAACAACTTCTTCAAGAATCAAAATGATAGAGGCCGCAACTGGCACGGCAAGTAGTCCACCGACTAATCCAAGAAGTGATGTTCCCAAGAGCGCAGCAATGATGGTGACAGCACCCGGGACGTTCAGTGTGCGCTTCATAATCTTCGGTGTGAGAATGTAATTCTCCACCTGCACATAGACGACATAACCGATAAATGCTGCAACACCGATTGTGATTGATTGTGTGAGTGCAATGATTGTGTAAACACTTGCGCCGATAAAGTGGCCAATAAGTGGAACTAGACCACAGATAAAGATGATGATGCCGATTGCAACAGGGGATGGCAGACCCAAGATAAGTGCGAGCACAGTCATAAATATTGCAGCAAAGAATGAGACCAAAATCTGACTTCCCACAAATGCTCCAACGCGAGAAATAATGGCTTCGGTAAGGGCAGCAACACGTGGTCTGCGAGAAGCTGGAACCAACTTAAGTCCAAGCTCAGTTGCTTGTGGAAGCGATGTGATGAAGTAGAGAGTGAGAACAAGAATTGTGAGCGCAGTAAAGGTTCCAGAGAGAACGCTCTTACCAACGCCAATAACGCCACCAAATGCGGTAATCAAGAGAGTTCCATCTGATGTGACGGAGCTCAATTTCTTCTGCAGAGTATCAATGATTCCGTATTGATCGTTGAGGTTGGCAATCGTTGCATTGTTCTTCAGACTTTCAAGAAGTGAAGGTGCTGATTCAATGAGGTTAGTACCCTGAGAAATAATGGGAGGCACAATGAGTGCTGCAAAAAGTCCAACAAAGGCAATAACTGCAACAAAGATCACAGCAACTGCGCCAGCTCGGGACAAACCACGTCTGCGAATTGCTTCCACCGCAGGATTAAGTCCTGTTGCTAAGAAGAGTGCAACAAGGATTAAAACAAAGACCCCAGATGCGCTTGCCAGTGCGCGCATCAGAACGAAGGCGCTGAGAGCTCCGACTGTTGCAACAAAGCCAAAGTAGAAGGGATGACCGCGGTCTATAGGAGCCCCTGCTGCTCCAAAATCTGCAGCAACAGGTGTTTCTTTTGGTTTTCTCTTCATGCGCTCTGAAATGGCCATGCTTTATTGTAAAGGTAAGAGAGAATAACCCCCATGGCGCTACGGATAACAGGACTAGGTGAGGAGATCGCTGCCGTCACAGGCCTGCCCTGGAACATCCCCCTTGAGGAGTGGCCAGAAGATCCGATGCTCGCTGAAAAGCGCGGTATCTCTCGCCACATCGTTCGCCTAGTTCGCTCCACCGATGACCCAGATTCTGAAGTCTATGCAGTGAAAGAGACCGTCTCAGAGTTTGCTAATCGTGAATACAAAATTCTTCGTGAGCTCACCCAGCTCAATTCACCGAGCGTGCAATCGATTGCTGTTATTGAAGGTCGCACCGATCGCAATGGGGAAGAACTTCCCTGTGCACTGGTTACTCGCTTCTTGCCGTATTCACTTCCTTATCGCGTAGTTCTTAGCGATAAGAACGTAACCGCAGAAGATGTCGCGCTGATGGCAAGTGCCCTTGCACTGCTTCTGGTGCGCATGCACCTGCTTGGTTTCTGGTGGGGCGACTGTTCACTCTCCAACACACTCTTTAGACGAGATGCTGAAGGCTATGCCGCATATCTTGTAGATGCCGAAACTGGTGAATTTCAAAAGACTCTAACTGCCGGCCAACGCGAGCATGATTTAGAGATTGCGCACTTCAACGTTGCTGCAGAGCTAGAAGACCTTCAACTCTCTGGCGTTCTCTATCCAGGAATGGATCCAATCCGAGCAAGTACAGCGCTGATTAAGCGTTATCACCGTTTGTGGTCAGCGCTGAAAGATCGTCAAGTTCTCGATCCCACAGATCGTCATGCAGTAGAGCGTGCAATGCGACAACTTCATGATCTTGGTTTTGCTGTGGAAGAAGTATCGGTTTCTATGGAAGAGGGCGAGAATGCAGGAAAGCTCGTCTTCCAACCAAAGCTTGTTGCAGCCGGCTATCACAAGAATCGACTGCGTGAATTAATGGGTCTTGATACAGAAGAGTTGCAAGCAAAGAGATTACTTGCATCCTTTGATCGCTTTAGGGGACGAGAGAAATCTCCCAAGCCTCCGATGTCAGATTCAGCCATGCGTTGGTTAAATGAAGTCTTTCACCCCACTGTTAATCTCATCCCACCAGAACTTGAAGGCCGTATTGAACGTGCTCAATTTTTCCATGAAGCCCTTGAGCACCGCTGGTATTTGAGTGAACGCGCAGGCCACGATGTTGGACTAGAGTTTGCCGCGAAGTCATTTGTAGCAGAAGTATTGCCATACCGACGCGACTCAGGAGTCGATGTACGTGTAGATGGCGTGATGCAATAGCGAGGAAGATGTCATGAGTTTGCCACCAAACTTTTCGCAAGCGGTAGATCTGAGCTCACTAGGAAAGCCAGCTCCCGATATGACTACACCTCTTCCAGGTATTGAAGTCACACCCCTTAATTTGCAGGCAGAAGTGTTACCACTATCTAAAACAAAACCAGTCATTGTTCTCTGTTGGAGTCCACGCTCTGCTGAATCAGTAGAACTTCTACGCACTCTCGGAAAAATTGAGAACGATGATGCAGGCAAATGGATTCTTGCCCAAGTCAATTTTGATGAGCAAGCACCTGTTGCACAAGCACTTCAAGTGCGCACCATTCCTTATGGCGTTGTCTTCATCGGCGGACAAGCAGTTCCATTCCTTGAGCAGCCATTGACTGAACCTCAACTACGCGAAGTAATCAGCAAGATTCTCGCTCTGGCTGCCCAACAAGGAGTTGGTGAAGAGCCAGTTGAAGAGACTGAGCCAGAGGAAGATGAAGCACTGGCAGCCCTTGATCAAGGAGATTACGCAACCGCTGAGGCTGCCTATAAGCGTTTAATCGCACGCAAACCTGCTGATAGCTATGCAAAGTTAGGTCTTGCCCAAGTTCAACTTCTTGCTCGCACAAACGGCCTTGATGCTGCCAAGATTATGGAAGATGCCATTAAGAGCCCTGATGATATTGAACTTCAGATTCAATGCGCAGATGTTGAAGTCATGAGCGGATATTTAGAGCCAGCATTTGATCGCTTACTACGTCTTCTCGTGCTCTTTGATGGCGATGAACAAAAGCGGATTAAAGATCGCCTCCTTGAACTCTTTGCACTCGTCGATCCTGCAGATCCACGAGTAATGAAAGCCCGTACTCAGCTTGCGAATGCCCTCTTTTAATGGCTAAAGACGTCGACCACTCGCAAGAGCAGAAGTTTCTCTACACGCTTCTCTTCCTCTTTGGCTTTGGCATTATGGCCTGGGTTCCTCGCTTTCCCGAAGTAAAGGCAAATCTTGGCCTTGATAACGGAGCATTTGGTTCCCTCATGAGTACAGGTTCCATCGGTGCTTTCTTTGGATTGCTCACCGTCGGTCACATCATCCATAGATTTGGCGCATTTAAAGTTACCTTGATATCAATCACAATTCTTTTCTCAAGCCTTGTGGCACTTGTCCACGTGCAGGCTAGTTTTCTTTTCCTTGTATTTAACATTCTCTTTGGATTTGGAATCACCTCAGTCCACGTCTGCCTCAATAGCCAGGTCTTTCACTTCTTTGAGCGCAGCAAGATCAACTTGATTACAAGTACCGCCGGATATTGGAGCGCTGGTGCTTTAAGCACTGCAATTCTCTCTGGATTCTTAGTGGGGCGTGTAGAGCTTGTTACTCACATCGATTTTCTCAGCGTGGTAATTACCATTTTAATGTTTGGACTCGTTATTCGCTTGAGATCAGTGCTCATAGAATCTAATGAAGATTCTGAGAGTGATTACTCAATCAAGGAGATCTTTACTGGTTTCAGAATCGACTGGCCGGTGAGTTTGGGAATGGCGTGTGCTGTCTATCTCGAATTTGCTATCGGTGACTGGGGAACAATTTTTACCAAAGATCGTCTTGGAATCAATGCAGGTTTGAGTACTGCCCCCTACATTATCTTCACTGCGATGATGATCTTTGGCAGATTACTCATCCATCGCATACTTCCAAAAGCACCGCTGCATCTCTGGGTTAAGCGTGCAGTACTTCTTGCAGGTGCTGGCTTTGGTATCTGCATCATTATCGCAACGCATCTACCTGCCACCTTAAAGTGGTGGTCTTACGGACTCTTCCTCCTAGCCTTCTTCTTTGCAGGCCTTGGCTCATCATTTCTTGGGCCATCTTTCTTTGCAGCAGCAAATAGGCGCTCTTCACAGCCAAGTGCTGTGGTTGTGGGTCAATTTGGCGTCGTCAATAACGTTCTGCTCTTTGGCATTAAGTGGATTGTTGCGTGGACAATTCAATTCACTGGATCTATCGCACTAGCGATGATGATTCCAACGGTGATGATGCTTGCAACCATCTTCTTTGTTGATTCCCTGAAAGAAGACTCTAAGTCAAAGGTCTAAGAAGGTAGATCAGCCAGAACCTTCGGTGTTGCCAGCATCTGCTGAGCGCACATCGAAGATGCGGTACTTATCGATAGCTTCTTGAACCACAGATTCCTTTACTTCTCCTGCCTTAGCAAGTTCAGCCAAAGTTGCAACCACGATTGACTCTGCATCGACCTTGAAGTGGCGACGAAGAGCACCTCGAGTATCAGATAAACCAAAGCCATCTGTTCCCAGTGAATGGAATGCATTTGGCACCCAAGGTGAAATTTGATCTTGGACAGCGCGCATGAAGTCAGAGACTGCAATGACAGGTCCATGCGTTCCCTTGAGCTTGTCATAGACATATGCGCTCTTCTTATCCTTGGGATTAAGCATGTTATGGCGATCTACTTCTAGACCATCACGACGTAGCTCATTCCAAGAAGTAACAGACCAGACGGAGGCTGCAACGCCCCAATCTTCGGCAAGGAGCTTCTGTGCCTTAAGAGCCCAGTTAACACCAACACCGGATGCCAAGAGCTGCGCATTCTTCTTGCGCTGCTTTGAAGCACCTGCATAGAGATAAATTCCCTTAAGCAGACCTTCGAGATCTAAATTATCTGGTTCAGCAGGTTGCATATATGGCTCGTTATAAACAGTCATGTAGTAATAAATGTTCTCGCTATCTTCTCCATACATACGGCGCAGACCATCTTTAAAGATATGTCCGACTTCATAGGCAAACGCTGGGTCATAGGAGACAACTGCTGGGTTCGTTGCTGCAAGTAGGTGTGAATGGCCATCTTCATGCTGCAGGCCTTCACCGTTAAGAGTTGTGCGACCTGCTGTTGCACCGAAAACGAATCCACGAACTAACTGGTCAGCAGCTGCCCAGAAGGCATCTCCTGTGCGCTGGAATCCAAACATGGAGTAGAAGATGTAGATAGGAATCATTGGTTCGTTATGAGTTGAGTAAGAAGAGCCCACAGCGGTAAATGAAGCAACAGATCCTGCTTCATTAATACCCTCGTGAAGGATGACACCCGATGTTGATTCTTTATAGGACAACATCAATTCACGGTCGACTGCCATGTATTGCTGACCATGTGGTGAGTAGATCTTCAAAGTTGGAAATAGTGAATCAAGTCCAAATGTGCGGGCTTCATCAGGGATGATCGGAACAAGGCGGCTGCCAAGTCCTGGGTCCTTAATGAGGTCCTTCAACATACGGACAAAAGCCATCGTTGTTGCCACTTCTTGTTGTCCTGAACCACGACGCACTGATTCATATGCCTCATCAGCAGGCTGTTGAAGTGGGCGAGAGACCTTGCGACGAGTTGGGATAGAGCCACCGAGTTCGCGACGACGTTCTTCCAAGTACTTCATCTCAGGAGAATCTGCCGGAAGCTTGTAGTAAGAAGGTGTGTACTTATCCAAAGCGCTATCTGGCAATGGAATTTCAAGGCGATCGCGGAATTCGATGATGTCTTCAAGAGTCATCTTCTTCATCTGGTGCGTTGAGTTACGTCCCTCGAAGTGGGAACCAAGTGTCCAGCCCTTGACTGTCTTTGCCAGAATTACTGTTGGGCGACCATTCTTCTCTGTTGCAGCTGTGTATGCAGCAAAGAGTTTGCGATAGTCATGGCCACCGCGCTTTAGGTTCCAAATCTGATCATCTGAATAGTTAGAGACCATCGCTGCAGTGCGTGGATCACGGTTGAAGAAGTGTTCGCGAACAAATGCGCCACTTTCAGCCTTAAATGTCTGGTAATCACCATCGAGTGTGGTGTTCATGATGTTAACGAGTGCGCCTTCGCGGTCTTGTGCAAGGAGTGGATCCCATCCACGACCCCACACAACCTTGATGACATTCCATCCAGCTCCACCGAAGATTGATTCAAGCTCTTGAATAATCTTGCCATTACCGCGCACAGGGCCATCAAGACGCTGCAAATTACAGTTCACAACGAAGGTGAGGTTGTCGAGCTTCTCGCGCGATGCCAAGCCAATAGCACCGAGTGTGTCGACCTCATCCATTTCACCATCGCCTAGGAATGCCCAGACGTTCTGATCGCTGGTGTCCTTGATGCCACGGTTATGTAAGTAGCGGTTAAAGCGCGCTTGATAAATTGCATTGATTGGCCCAATACCCATAGAGACCGTTGGGAATTGCCAGAAGTCCGGCATCAAACGTGGATGTGGGTATGACGATAGACCGCCACCTTCATGTGAAAGTTCTTGGCGGAATCCATCAAGCTGGTTCTCACTAAAGCGACCTTCAAGAAATGCACGTGAATACATTCCAGGAGATGCGTGACCTTGGAAGAAGATTTGATCTCCGCCACCTGGGTGGTCTTGTCCGCGGAAGAAGTGGTTAAAACCAACTTCATAGAGCGCAGCAGAAGATGCGTATGTAGAGATGTGTCCTCCTACGCCAATTCCCGGACGCTGAGCACGGTGCACCAAGATTGCTGCGTTCCAACGAACAGCTGCGCGAATACGGCGCTCAATATCTTCGTCTCCTGGAAAATCTGGTTCATTCTCTGGAGAAATTGTGTTGATGTAATCGGTTGTGCGAAGGTCAGGAAGACCAATCTTCTTCTCATGTGCTCGCTTGAGAAGTTGGAGCATTAGGTAACGCGCGCGAACTGGGCCAGCAGCATTCAGTGCTGCATCAAAAGAGGCTTGCCATTCAGCTGTTTCAGCAGGATCTGTATCTACTAATTGGTCGATTATCTGATCTGGCGATCCGGCAAATTCGGTCATGGCCGTATTCTTCCGTCAAAGGGGGATGAGCGCAAAAAAATCGGCTGTGAGGGCGCCAAAACCCTTGTAAATATCGGTCTCATCCGTTGGACTTATCCCGTGGCAATACGCATGGGTTTTGCTAAAGGAGAGCTCATCCTTGAAATCGGCTATGGAGCCGATTGTGATGATGCTCTGCGCACTGAGATTAAGAAGATAGTTGCAACTGATTTTCATGAAAATTCCACCAATGAAGTTGTGGATGCTGTCTTGCTCTGGTTCCGCGATGGCGATGGTGATCTCGTCGATGAATTAATGGATGCCATGGCATATCTATCTGAGACCGGACCTATCTGGGTTCTAACTCCCAAGGTTGGCCGCGATGGCCATGTTGAACCCAGTGATATCCAAGATGCAGCTCCAACATGTGGGCTGAGCCAAACATCCACACTCGTTGTTGCGCAGGATTGGACTGCAACGCGTCTAGTGGCACGTAAGGCGGGCAAGCGATAGATTCGCGCAATGACTCTGACAATTGGCCAAGCCGCACCAGATTTCGAATTAAAGAATCAATATGGAGAACTAGTAAAGCTCTCATCCTTTAAGGGAGAGAAGAACGTAGTCGTTCTCTTTATCCCCTTTGCATTCACAGGCACATGCACTGGTGAACTCTGCGCAATCCGCGATGACCTTGCAGCATTTCAAAACGATAACGTTCAAGTTCTTGCAATCTCATGTGACTCTCCATTTACACAGAAGATTTTCGCTGAGCAAGAGGGATATAAGTTCCCAGTACTTGCAGATTTCTGGCCTCATGGCGCTGCAGCACAGGCATATGGAATCTTCAATGCAGATCTTGGTTGCGCATTGCGCGGCACATTCATCATTGATAAAGAGGGCATCATCCGTTGGACTGTAGTTAATGGCCTTGGCGATGCTCGTAACAATGGTGATTACAAGAGCGCTATTGCAGCGCTCTAACCACGCATACTTCACGCACGATTTTCGTACTTTCGCTTATATAAAGTAGTATTCGCGAGCAGTACATAGCCGGGTGGCTAGCTCAGTGGTAGAGCGCCTCGTTTACACCGAGGATGTCGGGGGTTCGAAACCCTCGCCGCCCACACAGTCTTTATAGGAAAATCCCTTCTTCAATTGCGTGCAACAATCACGACATGAAGATAAGAATCTCGCTCGTTGTAAGTGCACTGTTCTTTCTTCCAATTCTTAATTCACCTGTGGCTCAAGCCCATGCAGCTCTTGAAAGCACTGTTCCCGCAAAGGGTGCTGTAGTTGCAAAGACAACCAATAAGGTCACTATGCACTTTGGTGAAGATATCTTGGTCATTAAGGGAAAGAATCCCAATTCGATTCTTGTCTCCGATAGCCGTGGAAAGAAAGTCAGCGTTGGCAGCACCACTATCTTGGGGGCAAAAATCTCCAGCGCTCTCAAGGCTCCGCTGAGCCCAGGTAAGTACACGGTGAAATACCGAGTTGTATCAGCAGATGGTCATGTGGTCGCAGGAAGCTACACATTCACCGTTAAGTAATGAAGTAAGGTAACGCTGTGAAGGCAAGCGAGAGTGACCAGAGATCGATTTTGGATATCCAGAAATTCGATCACCAGATGTCGACCTTGAAGAATAAGGCAGCCAACCTTCCTGAACTTGCTGAGATTGCATCAACGACCATCAAGTCAAACAATGTTCGAGACCTGCGTATTGCTGCAGAGACTGAGCTCAGTGATGTTAAGCGTGAGCTTGCACGTGCTGAAGGCGATGTGGAACAGATTGTTACCCGCATTGAACGCGATGAGAAGCGCTTAGCCTCAGGAACGGGCACTCCCAAAGAGCTGGAGCAGACTCAGCATGAGCTTGGCACACTCGGTGCACGCCGCTCAGAGCTAGAAGAAGTTGAACTTGAAATCATGATGCGCGTTGATGGAATTAAGGATCGCATCGCAACACTTTCTCAAGAAGAAAATGAACTAGGTATGGTTTTAGCAGATCTGAATATCCGTAAAGAGAACGCTCTTGCTGCTATCCACACAGAACTTGAAGGTATTGAGACTGACCGTAAGGCGACGACACATTCTGTCAGCGCTGAGTTCCTTGCACTCTACGAGAAAATTCGCGCAGGAAGCAATGGAATTGGCGCTGCCGCACTCGCTGGTAATCAATGCAAAGGCTGCAACCTCACACTCAACACCATTGAACTTCAACGTATTGCAGGTCTTGCCCAGGATGAAGTCGTTCGCTGCGAGGAATGTCGCTGCATATTGGTACGTGATAAGTAGTGGCACGTCACTTCAAACTCACAGCCGATGGCGGCTCACGCGGTAATCCTGGTCCTGCAGGCTATGGCGCCGTTGTTACAGAAGGGGGAAAGATCGTTGCGGAACTCTTTGATGTCATAGGAGTTGCCACCAATAACGTTGCTGAATATAACGGCCTCCTTGCAGGCCTTTCACATATCAACACTTTAGATGCCCAGGCAACTGTTGAAGTGGCGATGGATTCAAAGCTTGTGGTGGAGCAGATGTCAGGGCGCTGGCAGATAAAGCATGCAGATATGCGCAACCTTGCTAAGCAATGTCGTGATGCACATCCTGCTGCCCTTGTTACCTATTCCTGGATTCCCCGCGATGAGAACTCACATGCAGATCGCCTTGCCAATAAGGCACTCGATGGCGGCAGCGCTCATAAGCCCATTGCAGTAATCCAGCAGAACTTTCTGACAGATCGCCTTCGTAGCACTGAGATTCCTACCTTTATCTACTTCGTGCGTCACGGTGAAACAGTTCTGACTCCACAGCGAAAGTTTTCAGGCACAGGCTCCCTTGATCCAGAGCTGATGCAGGAAGGCCTTGATCAAGCAGATCTTGTTGCTGCAGAGTGTGCAAAGTTAGGTGCTGAAGTGCTCATTGCATCGCCTCTTAATCGCACGCGCCAAACAGCTGAAGCGATTTCACGAACCACAGGTCTTGAGATCATCTTTGATGAAGTGTGGTTTGAACTCTCATTCGGTTCATGGGATGGAAAAGCTATTGAAGAGGTGAGAGAGCAAGAGCCAGATGCATATCAAGCATGGCTTAACTCATCTTCCTATGCCCCTCCTGGGGGAGAGTCATACGATGAAGCCTCAATCCGCATTGAAGAGGCACTTGAGAAGCTTGTTGCTCAGTACCCAGGAAAGAAAATTATCGTTGTTACGCATAACGGTGTGATTAAAACTGCAGCCAAAATTGCAGTAGATGGCCCTAGTGATGCGGTCTTTCATATGGATGTCACACCGTGTTCGCTATCCTCTATCTCTATCTGGCCCTCTGATGGCCTTCGCGCCCTGCGATCATTTAACGAAAGAGGACATCTACGATGATTTCATCAACAGAGTGGCTTGTGACCATAGGAGTTCTTGGCACAGTCATTATCTTGGACCTCATCCTTGCCGTTGTCCGCCGCAATAAGGAGACCACACCGCGCGAAGCGCTGAGCTGGACTCTCTTCTATGTCGTTGCAGCTATCGCATTTGGTTACCTGCTCCCTCAGTGGGCACCTGCTGAATACCGCAAGGAGTTCATTGCAGGCTGGCTCACTGAGTACTCACTCTCTGTTGATAATCTCTTTGTATTCATCATCTTGCTTTCAACACTTAAAATTAAGAAGGAATCTCAGCAGCTCGTACTGCTTCTAGGAATCATGATTGCAATCGTTCTACGCGTCATCCTGATCTTCCTAGGCGTTGCATTAGTCACTCGCTTTACCTGGGTCTTCTTCTTCTTTGGCGCCTTCCTTATCTTTACCGCATACAAGCTGGTCAATGAGAAAGAGAATGTGGAAGATGACGAAGCAAAGCTCGTCACATTCCTGCGTAAGCGAGGGTTTAGCAACTTTGCGATAGCACTTGTCGCACTCGGTGTTACCGACTTAATCTTTGCTCTTGACTCAATTCCAGCAATTCTTGGACTGACTACAAGCAGTTACGTTGTCATCACAGCAAATATCTTTGCGCTCATGGGTCTTCGCCAGCTCTACTTCCTGCTTCAAGGGCTGATGGATCGCTTGATTCACCTCTCACGAGGTCTGGCATTTATCTTGGCCTTCATCGGAGTCAAGATGGTTCTTCACGCCATACACAGCCTTGGCGTCCACGTCCCAGAGATTTCTCTCGAGCTAAGTCTGGGTGTCATTATCACCACGCTCACCGTCACCGCTATTACTAGCCTCTATGCCACCAGAAATGTGGACAAGCCCCAGCCTTAACCCTTGCGCTAGCAATGCCTTAAGAGCACTATGAAGCCACCACAGTGCGATGGAGGTCAGTGATGAAGGTAAGTGCAATCATTTCAGGCAAGCGCGTTGAAACTATCTCTGCCAGCGCCAGTGTTCATGACTTAGTCAACTCCCTTAATTCACATCACGTTGGCGCACTGGTCGTATCCAGTGATGGCAAGAAGATTGATGGAATCGTCTCTGAACGCGATGTTGTTCGCACGATGCCTGGAAAACTCGATCAACTTATTGGCATGCACGTTCGAGACATCATGACTGTTGATGTTCACACCTGCACAGCAGATTCCACCATCGCCGAACTGATGAAGATGATGACTGAGCTACGCATTCGCCACGTGCCGGTAGTTGATGCCGCAGGATCACTAATCTCTATTGTCTCCATTGGTGATGTGGTCAAGAACCATATGAGCGAACTCGATTCTGAGCGTCAAGCCCTAAAGGATTACGTCACAAGCGGTAATTGATTTCCCGTACCATTAGGCAACGAAGAGTCGCCCGGATCACCGCGTTGCAGCAATGCACCGAGGAAAGTCCGGACTTCACAGAGCAAGGTGGTGGGTAACGCCCACCTGGAGCAATCCACGGGAATAGTGCAACAGAAAGTAAACCGCCAATAGCAATATTGGTAAGGGTGAAACGGCGGTGTAAGAGACCACCAGTGCATGTAGTAATACATGTAGCTATGTAAACCCCACCTGAAGCAAGACCAAGAAGATAGTGCGTTGCTCGCGCAAGCTATCGGGTAGGTTGCTTGAATCTGTAAGTAATTACAGATCTAGATGGATGGTGATCGGTTCGAAAGAACTACAGGATCCGGCTTATAGGGCGACTCTTCTTAAATTACATCGCTGCCATGCTCAAGGATGTCGAAATTGAGCGTGGCAGCTTTGTTAATTTTTCCCAAAACATATTAAGAAAATTCAACTTTTTGGGGATGTTTTGGGGGCGGTGGGGGCATGAAAAGGGGCAAAGTTATTTCTATTTTTCCTCGTACTGCTCGGTCATGCGCATTAGTTCGCTTATTGAATGAACCTCAAATATGGATTTACTCCAAGCTTCAGAGTAGCCGTCAAACTTTCCTGCAACAGAACCGTTAGATAAGTCAGCTCCTTCGGACCTCAACATTCTTAACATGGCCGTTTCCCATTGCTGGGTTAGGTGGCCATCCATAGGACCACGAATCTCAATTACTTCCCATCCCGACTTTAGGTGAGTTCCAACTCGCTTGTTGGGATTGTTAGTAATACCAATTTGGAAAAGCTCCCACTCCGGATGAGTTAAGAAGTAGAGCCACCCATCTTTGTTGGGATCGAATCCAGCTTTGGCACATGTAGGGCAGCCTCTTGAACCATATGTTCGATCATTAACAATTGCCATCCAGTTGTGGCCCTCTTCGCATTTCCAGCGAAGTTTCTTATTGCTTCCAGCCACAAAAGATCTTGGATCCCAACCATCGGCTTCACGAGCGATATCTGGAAACAGCGTAGAAATATCGTTATATCCAGCTAACACAGTGCGTCCCGCACAGATAGGACATCCGCTTTGATTCAGAGTTCTCTGTGAAATTCTTGTTGTGTAGCTATGTTTCTTGGGGCAAAGCCAGTTCATCTTCTTCGTGCTAGCTCTACCAAAGAGTGAAGGGTCCCAACCATCTGCTTCAGCCGCAATCTCGGGATATCTTGTTGCAAGATCGTTAAAGCCCTTTAAAAATTGATGTCCGGAACAATACGGACAGCCGTTACCTTGCAAGGCTCTGCTAGCGGGAGCAGCTTTGTAAATATGGTTGATTGAACACTTCCATGTTAACGATCTAGCACTACCCCTACTGATAGTTCTTGGATCCCAACCATGTGCTTCGGCTGCAATTTCAGGGTGCGTTGTTAAAAGATCGGTTTCACCAATTACTGGTTTGAGTCCAGAGCAATACGGGCATCCACTATTCAGCCCTGCTCTTGCTCCAACTGATGTCTCCCAAATATGACCCATTAAGCATATCCACTCACGTTTTTTTGGTGAACCCTTTGAAATTGTTGATGCATCCCAACCGTGGGCTTCTTTACTTAGTTCTGGGTGTGTAGTGGCAAGATCATTGAAACCCTTTTGAATCTTGGCACCCGAGCAAATAGGGCAACCGCGACCTCGCACTCGTGAACCGATCGTTGCATTCCACTGATGGTCAAATTTGCAGCGCCACTTCTTCTCTCCGCCACTACCTTTACTAACTTTGGTCGTATCCCAATCGACTGCTTCTTTCGCAATATCGGGATGGGTCGTTCTTAAATCATTAAATCCGCTAAGCACTCTCTTGCCTGAACAATAAGGACAACCTTGATTCTGTTTCCCGGTACGGGTATATAACGCCGCAATCCAGGTATGTTGGAATTGACAGACCCAACTCATTTTTCTCGCAGATCCTGCAATCACAGTTGTGGGATCCCAACCATTAGCTTGTTTCGCTAATTCTGGATTTGTGGTTGCTAGGTCATTGAATCCGGGTAACACTTTATAATTTGAACAGTAGGGGCAACCTCTATTTTGGCCTGATCTACCTTCCAATGTCGCTTCCCAAACATGCCCTTGATCGCATTTCCAAGGTAATTTCTTTTTACTTCCAGCAATGACTATTTTTGGATCCCAACCATTAGCTTGTTTCGCTAATTCTGGATTTGTGGTTGCTAGGTCATTGAATCCGGGTAACACTGAAACATTTGCACAATATGGGCATTTTGTTCCTGCGCGAGCTCTATTCGACACTGTTGCTTCAAAAATATGACCCTGGGGACATTTCCACTTGAGTTTCTTTTTACTGCCGAAAGGAACAAGCTCTGGGTCCCACCCGAATGCTTCTTTGGCTAGCTCAGGATTGTTTTGAGCAAGACTGATTGAGCCTCGCTTTACTGGAACTCCGGAGTCCTTGTCGCTCGCCATGCCTAAAGTGTCTCGCATTGGTCTGACATCATCAACGAACTCGTTACCGATTAATCAATTTAGGCTACGGCCTTGAGGAAAAAAACGTTACCTACGGAGACGGCCTGATGGCATTCCCTAGAAATCACCGTCTTAAGGCATACCCCCTCTTCTGTATGATTTTCAAAGCTACTGCTCTTATATATTAATAAGCCGGCGAGCGCACCACTTGGTTTCCAAGGGCCGTTCCAATAGATGTGCATCTTAGTAACCGTTTATCAGGCACAGGCATAAATGGTGAGGCAGCCGATTAAGGTTATTACTAATTTGCAAGGTCACTTTCCATATTCTTATCATGATAGTTAGCAGTAGATATCGGATATGTTCACAGGCGCCTTGGTTTAGTTGCATCTATAGGGCGTTGATATCTACGATTCAAGCAATCATCAATCTGCTCCTGGGTGATGCGTCTACTTCTTCCGAATAGGTATGAATCTAATTGGTTCCTATGGATCATGGAATAAACGGTGTCTCGGCTAACGCCCATAATCTGCGCTACTTGGGCGGGGGAAAGGTAAGTGCTCATAATCTCCTAGATAAGTTTTGGTATGGGTTTACTACCAATGATGCTGAACAATCCGCCTTTTGTACTGTTAAACGTCTCAGGTAATGGGGCAGCGAGATTCCCCGACATAAAGTGCAGATGGGCGTAGGGCTTTCCCTGTTTAGTAATCGGTTTACTTAGGGATAACCCGAGCTTTTTTGCATCGGCTTTAAGCGCTCGCTCGCTCGTTCTGCTGTATCGCATAAAGATGCCCTGGCTTTGGCATTGCACATAACCAAGGACTTCATTAACTCTCGAAGCGGGTAATTTGGCTTCATGGGCTAAATCCATCGCTTCGCCCTCCCATATGAGGTTGCTCCAATAGTTAGAGACTTCCCATTTTTCTTTTAGGAGCTTTACTAATCGCGGCTTTGTGAGTACATGCAATGTATTTAGGTGCACAATCTTCAGCTGGTAGCGAGGGATAGAAATCTCGAATCTAAATGTCCCAGGGGGGATCGGTGGTGCGCCCTTTATCGGCTTGTTTTTTCTCTCTACATGCTTGTCATACAGCTTGATCTTGGTAGTTCGGTCTGCAACCGGGTAGCTCAAAGTGTTTAGCTTTCCGCCGTTGAGAAAGTGGGTCGCCGCTTTGTACCTGGATCTACTGGGCCAAAGATGTTCAAGCTGCCGCAGTGAGAACCTAGGATCAGTAATGTGAAAATCCCTTGCCAGGTCGAGGCGAAAGACCTCAATATCTTTGGTCCAATCGTCAGGAAGTATGAAGTGCTCACCCTTTTTGGCTCCAGGTTTGGCGCCTATAGGAAGTGCATCCGGGTCACCTAGTAAAAAGACCCTACGAATTACTATCTCTGTGGCCATGGATAGAAGTTCTAGCGGCAGCAGTTCTGTTCCATCATCTCTGCAGAGATCAGACGGGTTGAATTCTAAGTACAGTCTTTGATTTAAGAAGTCCCACTTAATGTAGACAGAAAGAAAGCCTTCAATCTTTACAACGCCATCGCTGGGCGTTCCGCCGCCTCTCGCGGGGAGAAGTTTTTCAAGAAATGTTGGGATATGCACGCTATCTGACTGTATTCCTACCGCTATACGGGTCTTATCTACCCCACATGTACCAGTAGATAGATAGCCCCGCTCCGCATCCTTTGAATCTTGCGATTCGCTGGAGGCAGGAGCACCATCAAACTCACTAATACTCGTATAAATAGGTAGATAAAGACCCCTATTAGAGCCTATTGACCTCTTCTGGTATTTATCAAAATCATCTATCGGTTTGGTGTAACTACCGTATCGCTGAGTCGATGAAACTATTTTATCATTCTTCATCAGGCATTAGTTCCTAAAGTAAGACTGATAACTATCAATAAGTTCCCATGCAAACATTGATAGATACGTATGGCCGAGAAAAGTTATATCTAGCTTTACCGTCGGCATGCCTTCTACTTCTATTGCAGTAACGTCTAAGAAACCCAACATTTGAAGTTCACCAACAGCCCTACTCAAGTCATGGATCCCATCCGAAAAGCACTCCAACAAATCATGTGTCGTGGATACTTTTCCGCTGGATGTAATAATCTGCATGAGAACACCGAATGCAGCGGCGGATGGCATTCCATAGAAGTCTTCAAGATCAATCTCGTCCTCAAACATTACAAACGCACCCGGCCCTTCTTTGTTTCACGAAGCGGTAGGTACCCCTTAGTTTGAGAACCAGCCTTTGCATTCCGGATCCATGCGTCCAGGTCCGCCCGATCGAAGTACCAGCGACCGCCAATCTGGTAACCCTTAAGGCCAAGTACGCGGTGGTTAGCGTGAATCCAGGAATAGCAGTGACCTAGATATACGGCCGCCTCACGCATGGTGAGCCGGGTATTGCGGTTCAATTCAATCATTTATACCTCCGTTAGTGTTAGGTTTTAGGTTAAAACCTATTAGACAGACTATAGGAGGTCTGTTAGGATTCTGTCAAAAGTTGATAGGAGCACTCATGGATAGCGGAATTTTCTGGGAAGCAAAAGCCCATGACTCATCTCACGCGATTAGCTGGCACGACGTCGTAATTCCAGATCTTGGTAACTACCGCGTGTGGATACATGCGATTGGATCTGTGCTGCTTAATGACTTTGTAGACCGGTCTAAGAGTCGAGTAGATGTACGGATGCAATTCAAGATCGCAGGAGTCGAGGTGCAAGCGCAAATCGATAAATTCTTGCCAGTTAGCAATGAGGAGAAAGTAGCCAGACTGCATGTGGCGTCGCTCCAGAAAGATGCGCCTTCTCAAGGGTTTCGTGCAGCCCTATTTCGTGAGCTGCCCTACTCCAAGATTGAAATAGAGCACCTTAAATGTATGCGCGCTTGCCGCATGAAGATTGAAGACGAATACCGTAAGCCCTTACGTTTATCTGCTGTGGATTCTGTTTCCACAATTACCTTTAAAGACGGTAAATCAGGTTCACCATTTGAGAAAGCATTACGCAATAGATTGGAAATAGTTTCAACTAAAGCAGACTCTATTGCGATCGCAATGATCTACTCAGAATTATCGAAGTCAGGAAGTAGCAACATTGTTAAGCAAATATGTGTGGACCTTGATGTTGAGAGCACGACTATCTATGCAGCATTGCGAGTAGCGAGATCACAAGGGTGGCTGACTGCAAGTGGCAAAGGCAAATCCGGTGGCACTCTCACGAAAATGGGGGAGAAGGCATTTAAGGAATTAGATGGAGACATCACATTAACGAACTGGCTCTCTCGTAGTCGTGGAGGTGCAAAGTAATGGCATATGCACGTAAACGCGGAAAGTATTTCTCAGCACGTTGGCGTACCCGACAGGGGCAACAAGCTGAAAAAGGTGGCTTTTCCACCAAGCGGGAAGCCGAGCAGTTTGCCGAAGAACAAGAGGCAATGGAACGTAGAGGCAAGAACACTCGACCGTCAGAGGTGAACATGACTCTTCGTGAGTTTGTACAAGAAATCTGGGGTCCCTCTCTGGATGTAGAGGATCAGACGAAAATTGATTATGAGAACATTTACAACAGTCACATCGACCCTGAGTTTGGAGATAGGGCAATTGGCTCAATCACCCCATCTGAAATTCAAAGGTGGAGAGTTCGCCTAAAGAACACAGTGGCAACAACTGGGTACCAGTTAAAGCAAAGTTATATTGAGAAACTAACCAATCAACTAGGTTCGATACTCCGGGTTGCTTTAGACAATGAGGTAATCCACAAGAATCCGATGTCAAAGATTAAGCGTAGAAAACCTAAGACCGAAAAAAGAATTGTTCCCTTAGATATGGCAACAGTGAAGAACCTTGTTGACGGGTTTGCTCCTCGTTGGCAGATTGCGGTCTGGATAGGCTTTTTTACCGGCATGCGTCCATCTGAAGTTCTTGGATTAACGTGGGATCGTTTAGATTTTGAGAATCAAGAGATCACCATAGATCGTCAACTTAGTAGAGATAGCAAAAAGATATTTGCCGATCATTTGAAAACTTCTAAGTCCTACAGAACAATCCCCTTCTCACCGTATTTGCAAAAGTTGTTGCTTGAACATAGAGATCAACATGGTCTTGGTCCTCATGCTTTGATTCTGCAGAATAGGTCTGGAAATGTCTGGCGATATAAAGATGCATCAGCAATGTTTCGTTTGATTGCTCGTCCATTAGGTTTTGACAAAGGTGAAGGTATGCATCAATTGAGACATACTTGCGCCTCTGTACTAATTAAGTTAGGTAATAACGCTAAACAGATTCAAGAATGGCTTGGTCATGAATCAATCCTTGAAACTATGGATACTTATGGCCATCTTTTCCCACGAGATCTTCATGAAGTTAGCGAACGTCTCGACGCCTATGTTGTTGGACAACTCGAAATCCAGCATGAGCAGCGAATGTTGGCCTAGGAACTTATAGGGCGACTCTTCTTATTTAATATCAAGCGATTTAAGCACTGCCATCAGGACATCTCTTTTAGAAGCCAACGTCTCTCCAGAATTACCCGTTGCTCCTTGTGCGGCCAGTCCAGCAAAGCCGTGAACCATACTCCAGGCAATAGTTGGAGCGGTCTTGTAGTTCCTATCTGACAAGCACCCAATTTCATTTAACTCAGTGAGTGAGGCCATTAACAATTCAGATGGATTTGGAGAGTCTGGCTCAAGTTCTGGGGAATCAAAGCAAATAAATGCGATCTCACTAAGGTTAGATTTCTTAATTCCAAAATCGATATAAGCGCCGCCGATTGCAAGGAAGCGAGCTATTGCCCCCTTTGCGGTTTTATTGGCTGGCGCAGATTTAAGAGCATCCAGCATCATCTTTCCTAAAGTTTCTCGGCTTGCTTTGCCAACAGCAGCTTTTAAATGCTCAAGATCTGCAAAGTGGCGATATACAGCAGTTGGGCTAACTCCTGTTACCAGAGCTAATTGGCGAAGACCTAAAGAGTTCAACCCATGCTTTTCAACATGGCGAAGCCCCGCAGTAACGAGAGCAGCCTGTAAATCCCCATGGTGGAACTCAGCATGGGATTTCTTTAATGTTGACATTGTTAACATTGTGCCATTATCGTTCGGCTCAGTCAATTTTCAAAAGGGAGTGTCATGAGCGGAATACATGTAGTCGTAGGTGCTGGCATAGTCGGAAGCACACTTGCTGAGTTGCTTGCCAATGATGGCCAAGATGTCATTGTCATAACCCGCTCAGGCTCTGGGCCGACTCACAAGAACATCAAGAAAGTTACAGCAGATGTAGCCGACCTTTCTAAACTCCTGCAGATTGCTCCGAGTGCAGCTGCAATCTATAACTGCGTTAATCCTCCGTAT
>JAPLBL010000022.1 GCA_026392765.1 Actinomycetota bacterium | reverse complement strand
CACCTCGCCAATGTCATGCACCTTGCAACAGATGTGACGGGAGCGCTGACTGAGACCAAGCATCGCGTCGATGCTTTCTCACTACTGAAGAACTTGCATCCTTCTGCTGCTGTCTGCGGAACTCCACGCAATATTGCCTTTGACATCATCGATGAAATTGAAGGTATGAACCGTGGGCGCTATGCGGGCCCTGTTGGATGGATTGATGCAAGCGGTGATGGCGAACTAGGTATTGCACTTCGCACAGGTCAGATCACAGGCAAAGAGATTCGCATTTATGCGGGTTGTGGAATTGTTGCTGGCTCTAACCCAGAGAAAGAGTTAGAAGAGAGCAATGCAAAGATGATTCCGATGCGCTCTGCTCTGCAGAGCTAACTACATCGACGAAATACTCATATAAATTCCTTTAAGGAAATCTGCATTTGCATCACGGTTAGGAACATTTACAACAACAACGCTCATTCCCTTAACTGGCTCTGAAAGTTCCTTGGTGAGCTCTTTTTGGGTTCCAATGGTCTTTGCAGAGATACCCATAGAAGTGGCAATCGCAGCTGGGTCTAGTCCATGAGGAGTTCCAAAGACATCTTCAAAGCCGTCAACACCGCGTTGTGAAAGTGTGGAGAAGATTCCACCGCCATCGTTATTGATCACGAAAATCTTTAAGTTGATCTTCTCTTTGTGAATAAGGCCTGTGAGGTCGTGAAGGAAGCCGAGGTCGCCAAGTACGGCAAATGTTTCTTTTCGCTGAGAAGCAATTCCTAGTGCAGTTGAGATATTGCCATCAATGCCCGCAAGTCCGCGGTTGGCAAAGGTTTCAACGCCTGTGCGCGCCGCAGCAAAGCCTTCAAGGTCGCGGATCGGGCGAGATGAAGAGATAAAGAGGGTAGTGCCAGTTGGAACGCCAGCTGCAATTTCACGTGCAACGAGTTGTTCTGACCATGTTGAAATATCACTGACAAGCTTTGATGCGCGAAGTGAGTACTTCTTCCACTTCTCTGCATACTCTGCATCAGCAGGCTGGACCTCAACTACGGGAAGCTGAATGAACTTTTGATCTGCCATCCGGTCGCTATCAACGGTTGCCATACGTGGGTCAATAACAATCTGCTTACGTGCTGTCTTGATAAAGGCGTTAATGGAACGAGAAAGAGTTGTGCGACCGATAACTACAACAGTATCTGGCGCTAAATCATCTGCAATTGTCTTTGATGTGAGAAAGACGCTGGCATGGGAGAGAGCATTTTCAAATGTGAGTGGATCTTCGGCAATCACTGGCCAGCCGAGTTTTTCTGCAAAATCTCTTACAGCTTCAGCGCTTAAGCCCCCGCGATCATGACCGATGGCCAGAACTCCACGAGTTGATTTCGTATAGAAAGTCCCAGGGGTCTTTCGATCAAATACCTTTGGTGCAGAAATTGTTAAGTCATTGAGCCAGTTATCACTCTTATCTCCCACAAGTGGTTCTTCAAATTGAATATTGAGATGAACTGGGCCGCTGTGAAGTGAGTTAAATGGAAGTTCCATCGGATAAACACTGCCTGACACATCTGCAAAATATCGAACAGCTTTACCAAAGATACGAGCTTGCTCAGTTGTTTGATTAGCTCCTGTCTTGCGAAGGGAAGCAGGGCGATCTGCAGTAAGAACCAGCAGTGGAATATTGGTGTGTGATGCCTCTAAAACTGCTGGGTGGTAATTAGCAACTGCTGTTCCGCTTGTGCAGACAATCGGCACTGGTCGTCCTGATGCTTTTGCAATACCGAGTGCGAAGAATGCTGCTGTTCGTTCATCTATGCGGACGTGAAGATTGATAAGGCCTTTGGTACTTGCCTGATGAAAGGCGATGGAAAGCGGTGCATTGCGAGATCCTGGAGAGATCACTACATCTGTCACACCAGCTTCAAGAATTTGGCGGACGATAACGCGAGCAAGGAGCGTGGATGGATTAATCACAGGAGCTCCGCAGTCTTCATAACGCGATTCTTCCACCATTCATAGCGCTCTGGTGCCACCTCTAATCCTGCGAAGTAAGGCTCAACTTCCGTGATTTGGATTTCACCATTAACGATTGGAAGGTCTGCAACATTTGCAGAGAGCAGTGAGCCTGTTCCTAGCCCACATTCAAAATCCATTTCAGGAAATGATGCAGCAAGTTGTAATCCGTAATTGATTCCTACTGCGCTCTCGAGGGCACTTGAAATGACGGCTGGGAGTTTGTGGTGCTCAGCCAACTTATGAGCACGAGCTATTCCACCGAGTGGTTGCACTTTGAGCATCAAGATATCGATAGCCCCCTTGAGATCCAAAGCAAATGGATCTGATGCTTTGCGCAAGACTTCATCGCCAGCAATCTTGATATCAACCTTTAACTTCTCTTTGAGTTCGCGCAGCTCATCCACTGTTCCACATGGTTGCTCTACATACTCAAGCGCGCCGATGTTTTCATAGATTGCGCGAAGGTTTGTGACTGCTTCTTGCACTGACCAGTTTCCATTGACATCAATACGCAGCTTTGCTTTGGGGCGAAGTGATCTCACCTTCGCAAGGCGGGCAATATCTTCGGCTAAGTTCTCACCAACTTTCACCTTAAATGTTTGTACCCTTGGAAATGAATCAACGATGCGTTCGATATCTGCTGGGTTATTCAGTGCAGGAATGGTGCCGTTCACCTTTACTGAGGTGCGATAGAGCTTGGGAGCAGGCTTAGTTGCAGCCTCTATTGCACACATCAACCATGGGGCTGATTCTTTGTAATCGTATTCAAGAAAGGGCGAGAATTCACCCCATCCGTATTCGCCTTTAAAGAGCGCAACTTCTCTGAGAGTTATGCCGCGAAAGTTTGTCTTAGTAGGCAGCGCAACTACGCGCATTGTTTCGAGCAGGCTTTGATCCATAAATTAAGGTCGCTTAGGAAACTTTCCAAAGTCAGGCTTACGCTTTTCCTTGTATGCATCTCGTCCTTCTTGGCCTTCTTCAGATAAGTAGAAGAGAAGAGTGGCATCTCCTGCAAGCTGTTGAACTCCTGCAAGTCCATCATCTGCAGCGTTCATTGAAGCCTTAATCAGGCGCAGTGCCATTGGAGAGTTCTGCAACATCTCCCGGCACCATGAAACTGTTTCAGCTTCCAACTCTTTAAGCGGAACAACGGTGTTAACAAGTCCCATAGAGAGAGCTTCTTGTGCATCGTATTGACGAGTCATAAACCAAATTTCACGAGCCTTCTTCTGTCCAACAGAAGCTGCAAGAAGTCCTGAACCGTAACCACCGTCAAAGGAGCCAACCATCGGTCCTGTCTGACCAAACTTTGCATTATCTGCAGCGATGGAGAGATCGCAGACAACGTGAAGAACATGTCCGCCGCCAATCGCCCAACCAGCAATCATTGCAACGACAGGTTTTGGTGTGCGACGAATTTGTACTTGAAGATCTAAGACATTGAGTCGACCAACACCTTGTTGCGAAAGTGAATCATCGCCGAGGTATCCATCATCCCCGCGAACACTGATATCTCCGCCGGAACAGAATGCTTCATCTCCTTTACCTGTAAGGATGATGACGCCTACTTCTGAGTTATCGCGCGCTAAATCAAATGCTGATTTCAATTCAATAATTGTTTGCGGACGAAATGCGTTGCGCACTTCTGGACGGTTGATCGTAATTTTTGCAATGCCATCTGCGACTTCATAGGTGATATCGGTAAATGATTCACCGCCGCGACCTGTTACCCATGCTGGGATAGTCCGGTCACCAAAATCACGCTTAATAGGCTTGCTCACGATTCCTCCATCTGGTCTACGAGCGATAGCCTACGCGTGCAATGGAGCAGAACGCACAACGAGAACTTCGCTCAGCCGATCCCGAATGGACCGCCAGCGAATCGATGGCTCATGTCTCTGGCGCCCTGAAATCAGATGGGCCAGCACTGGTATTTGCCCGCTCATCACTTACCCATGTTCCTCAAGCCATCAGCCTTGTCATCGCAACGACAGGAAGCTCTGGCACTCCTAAAGAGGTTGGTCTTTCTGCATCCGCGCTGATCTCTTCAGCACGTGCATCCAATAAAGCACTGGGTGCAGAACCTGGAAACACATGGTCACTTCTCCTGCCACTTTCACATATTGCAGGAGTTAACGTATTAATTCGCGCACATGAACTTGGAAGCGAACCAATTGATCTGCGCAGCCATAAAGGTGAATACCCTCATGCCGATTTCACAGCCATAGTTCCCACACAATTATTTAAAGCTCTTCACGAAGATGATCAACTCCTGAAGCATCTGGCTGGTGCAAAGGCTGTCTTAGTTGGTGGAGCAGCACTTGCAGCAGATCTGCATCTTGCGGCCAAGAAGGCTGGAATCAATATTGTTGTGACATATGGAATGACTGAAACAACAGGTGGATGCGTCTATGACGGAGTGCCACTTGATGGTGTGGAAATTTCCATCACATCTGAAAACCGAATTGCAATTAAGGGAACAGTTCTGGCACAGACTTACCTTGGAGCCGAATCACTCTGGGATGGGCAACTCAAAGATGGATGGTTTCTCACATCTGACTTGGGACGTATGGAGAATGGAAAACTTGTTGTTGAAGGTAGAAGTGATGATGTGATTATTTCTGGCGGAGAAAACATTTCTCTGAGCGCCATCGAGAGCTCTCTTCATGACCACTTTCCTCACGCATCATTTGCTGCCTTCGCACTCAAGGATGCGCAGTGGGGACAATCTCTTCACGTGGCAATTGCTGGAGACGGTGCAACAACTGATGATGAGATTTCACACTATCTATCTGAGCACTTTGGAGATTTCAGTAAACCTAAGGGATATCTCCATATTCCTGAACTTCCGCTCATTGGTATTGGTAAAGTAGATCGCATCAAACTTGCAGAGCTCTATATGGAGGCCTCACATTAATATTTGGATTCAAGGAGCTCGTCCTCGCACGCTTCCTGCAGCAGTTGCCCCCGTCATTGTTGCAACAGTGCTTGCAGGTAAAGAGTGGAAGCCTCTTCAGGCACTTCTTGCACTCATTGTGAGTTTGGCTCTACAGATTGCAGTCAATTACTCGAATGATTACTCCGATGGAATTCGCGGCACCGATGATGATCGCGTGGGCCCTGTTCGCCTCGTTGCTTCAGGTCTTGCATCAGCTCAGTCCGTAAAGCGCGCAGCGCAAATCTCATTTCTCGTTGCATGTATTGCAGGACTTGTTCTTGCATCCCTATCTGCATGGTGGGTCATCCTTATTGGTATTGCTTCCGTTCTTGCTGCCTGGGGATACACCGGTGGCCATGCTCCATACGGTTACCGAGGGTTTGGTGAACTCTCTGTATTCACATTCTTCGGTGTGGTTGCAACTGTGGGTACTTTTTATGTTCAGACTCTTGAGATAACACTCGCAGCATTTGCAGCATCTATCCCAATGGGTGCACTCTCCTGTGCCCTGCTTGCCATCAATAACATTCGCGATCTCCCGGGTGATCAAACTGTTGGCAAGAAGACTCTTGCTGTGAAGTTAGGCGATCAAAAGGCCCGAAAGTTCTTTGTAGGACTTTTGATTACTGCATATATCTTTCCAATTTTCACCGGTCACACACTGGCTCTCCTGACATTGGCAACTGCACCTGCAGCCTATGCAATTGCTCGAGAAGTACTTGCTGGGGCAAAAGGTGAAGATCTCATTCCATTACTTGGCAGAACCGGTCAATTGCAGCTGCACTTCGGGCTCACCTTCGCTCTTGCTCTCTCGTTTTAACCAGTCAGCAGAGCTAGATACAAAGGATTAGAATCTCCTTATGGTTCGCGCGCTCCTCATTCTCTTGCCTTTGGCACTTACCCTCTACACATTTGTGGACTGTGCGATGCGCGATGACTCGCAAATTAAGAAGATTCCTAAGTGGGGTTGGTTGCTAGCAATTCTCTTCTTGCAGCCCTTTGGTGGAATCGTTTATCTCTTCATCGGACGCAATCGTGGCCCTAAGGGTCCAAAACCTGGGAAGAAGCGCATTCTTCCTCCCGATGACGATCCAGATTTCTTACGTAGTCTTTAGCGCTCTCCGACGCTTACCAATCAGTTCCAGAACAATAACTGAGATGTTGAGTGAGACTGCGATAGAAGCACTCAGAAGTATGAGTGATACATCAGCAAGCAGAGCATAAACAAACCAGAGAGCAATACTGATCGAGCTCACACTCAGTCCACTGATGGATACTGCAGTATCAGCACCAGCATGCAAGTTCTTATAAGACCTAACAATTTGAGGTGCTTGTGCAAAAACCACAAGAATCAGAATCGTAGAGACAACAGCACTGGGTAGATTGAGAATGAGCGCTGAGAGAGCTGAGGCATATACCGATAGAAGCGCAATAGATTTCAGATTGTTCTTCATGATTGCCATGATCACACTCGCGTTAATGAGGGCTGCTCCTATATTTGTCAGAAGCACAGAAGGTGAGCTGATATCAAAACCATATGCGCCCCAGCAAGTAGAAGTTCCAAACAGGAGTAACCACGAGAGCAGACTTACTCCACGGCCATGACCAAGGCGTCTAACACGCAGTGCTTGTGGAAGTCCAAAGAACATTCCAAGGCCACCTGCAATAAAACCAACTACTTCTGCAGAAATCATCTAGTCAAGGCTTCTTACAAACCTGAGTAAGTATGTTTGCCAGATCCCCACACATTGACATAGACATAGTTAAATAAGAATGTTGAACCTGCAAAGATGCAGAGCCACGCTGCGCGTCGACCACGCCAACCCACTGTCACGCGAGCATGCAGATAAGCCGCATAAGCAACCCAGGTAATAAATGCCCACGTCTCTTTTGGATCCCAACCCCAATATCGTCCCCATGCACTCTCTGCCCAGATCGCACCAGCGATGACTGCAAAGGTCCAGAGTGGGAATACAAATGCAACGAGGCGATAAGAGAGTTGATCAAGAACATCTAGGGATGGAACTCGCTGTAACCACACTGGGCGTGGACCACGTGATTCAAGACGATCGAGATAGAGATAAGCAGCTGCAACAACATTGGCAAGTAGGAATACTCCGCCAGAAATGATTGCTGCCAATACATGAATGACTAACCACGTTGATTTCAGCGCAGGAACAAGTGGTGCGCTATTGCGATAGAGCAGAGTGATTGCGGTACCAAGTGTTAAGAGAACTGAGAGTGAGACAAAGAGCCCAAGCCAGCGAAGATCATATTTACGAAGGGCTGCAAGATAGGCGCCGGTAAATGCCAAAGCTCCCGTAATAGAGAACTCATACATATTTCCCCATGGGACATGTCCATTTGAAATTCCACGAGCCACGATGCCTGCGAGAAGGAGGATGAAACCAAGAATCATCATTGCAGTTGCAATGCGTGCTGACTTCTCTGTTCGCTTGTAATCAAGAGTCTTCAGAAGAAGGTTGCCTTCAGTTGAATCAGCAGCCTCAGGTGCTCGCACAGCAAAGGCTGTTTCAAATGCATGTGCAATAAATGAAATAGTGAAAATAGTCATTGCGGAATACACACAGTAATTTGAGATGTAGGCCCACGTTGTCTGCATTACTTCTCTCCCTTAATAGCACTTACAAAATTCTCTATTTCAACATCAAGTCCTGGTGCACTGTTCTTAGCAAGTCCTGCAACTTCTACTCCGGCAGATGTTGTGCGAACCCAGATTCGACGACGACGACCATAGAGTGAAGAAAGTAGACCTAGGATGGCAAGAATAGCGCCGATGAGCGCATAACTCTTTCCGGGATCATCGACGAACTGAAGGTTGACCCACGGAACAACTGTCTCGAGTGTGATGGAGCCCTCAGGATAGGTAAAGGTTTCACCTGGCTTTACTGAACCTAAACCGACTTTCTCTAACTTGCTTGTATCAATTCTGTATACGGATTGGGGACTACCCGAATCAAGACCTAAATCACCTTTCCATATGGAGAAGAGAAGTTTGGGATCTAAGAGTTCAGGAAATATTGATACAGCGCCTTGGTCACTGGTGCGCGCATTTGTTGGAACGAAGGAAGATACAAAGCCAATTTGTGGCTGTGCATCGGGGACTTTGATCGAACCAATAGACCGGAGATTGCCATCCTGTGGCAGGAATGGAATAGGCCCCTGAAGAGCGACATTTCCTTCTGCATCTCTCACCGTGACAACTGGGCTATAACCATTTGCTTGCAAGTAGACGCGGGTACTGCCAAAGGTAAGGGGCTTATTAACTTTTATGACTTTCTTATAGGTGCTGCCGTTATCAGTGATTGTGACCCATGCTGTGTAATCTTTTGGAGCGTTGGTCACCGGATCGTATTCACCCAGGAATTTATCGAGCTTAATCTCAAAGGTCGGAAGTGATTTTTCACCTGTTAGCTTTCCAAATGAGACCGAGTCATAGGAAGTTGCTACGTTAACAAAACGCTCACCCACGTTGACGATTGCTTCACCGCGCATTCCAAAGAGAGAGCCGAAGCTGACGCCAACAAGAATCAAGATAAGTGAGAGGTGAAAGAGAAGATTTCCTGTCTCTCGCACAAAACCTTTCTCGGCAGAGATTGAATTGCCTTCGATACGCACTCTGAATCTATTCTTCTTAAACCAGAGCGCTGCGCGATCTAGGGACTCAACTCCACCTGCAAACTCCTGATGGTGCTCAAGCCTTGATAAATTCTTCGGTGTCACAGGTGGTTGTGCACGCATCGCCTTGTAATGCTCAACGCTACGTGGCAGAACACAACCGATGAGAGAGATAAAGAGCAAGATATAAATAGCACTAAACCAAGGAGACCCATAAACATCAAAGAGTGAGAAGCGGTCATACCATTTAGCTAAATCTGGATTTGTTGTGAATAACTCACGCACTGCAATCTGATTGGTAATGCGCTGAGGAATCAACGAACCTGGAATTGCGGCAATGCCCATCAGCATCAGCAAGATAAGCGCCGTACGCATACTTGTGAGCTGGCGCCATGCATAACGAATGAGGGCCAGAAAACCTAGTTCCGGTACTTCAATCTCTTTGCTCATTAGATCACCGGTGCGAAATCTGTAATAAGGGAGCGCATCTCAATCATGAGATCTGTCCAGAGACCTGTTAATTGCAGAAGGCCAATAAGAATAAGTAGGACTCCGCCCACCTTTGAAACTTTATTACCGCTCTTTAGCAAAACTTTGCGAAGCTTCTCAGATTTATCTAGAAACACACCGGATGCGATAAATGGAAGACCTAGTCCAATGCAGTAACCAAATGACAACACAGCTCCGCGCACTGCACTCGATTCTTGGAATGCCAGTGCCTGCACACTCGCCAGCGCTGGACCAATACAAGGCGTCCATCCAACTCCAAAGAGGAATCCGAGCAGTGGTGCTCCAATGAGTCCACCATTGGTTGCAATCTTTGGCTTCAGTGTTGGCATCATGGGAAATGCTCCGAGAAAGATCACTCCCATAAGAATTGTGAGAACTCCGAGAACTCGAGTAATCGACTCTTCATTGGTGGCAATTCGTGCACCCAGTTCGCCAAAGAGAACTCCATAGGAGATGAAGAGGGCGCTAAAACCAAGGACAAAGAGCACAGAACCTAGGAAGAGCTTTCCACGGGCGTTAGAAAATCCAGCAGCAAATGAGAGATAGCCGGGCACAAGTGGAAGCACGCATGGAGAGATAAAGGAGATGAGTCCTGCAAGCACAGCAATAGGAAAAGCGGTGAGTAAGAAACCATCCATGATGTGGTTGACAACAAAGTCTCTCATTCTGCTCTCACCTCTTCAATGAGGGCAGTAAGGGATGCAACTGTGACCACACCAGAAACTCGTGAGGCAACTTTGCCGTCTCGATCAATAATCACAGTTGTAGGAATTGCATTGGCTGGAAGAGATTTACTAAATCCAATCAGGATTGAATCATCAATCAGCGTTGGATATGGGGTTCCGCGCTTTCGCGTGAAAGCCTCAGCATTAACAGGGTTATCGCGTGTAAGGATTCCAATGAATTGAACATCTGAGAAGGTGCGAGAGAGCGCTGCCAGAGTTGGCTCTTCTGCTCTGCATGGTGAACACCATGATGCCCACACATTAACTACTGTAATTTTGCCTGGTGTGAATGTGAAGTTCTCTCCACTGAGCGTCATACCTGAAATTGCAGGAGCAGCAATTCTGCTGCCTGCTTTCATCTTTGTAATTGCCCCACTACCTGCAATAAAACTCTCTTGGGCTTGTGATGCTCCACCATTGCTGCAGCCAGTTAGAAGTATTACCGATGCGAGAGCGATGGCAAGTTTTTTCATATTATTTTGGAGGAAGAAGATGCTTAGCAGGTTCGGAATATGAGGTACCAGAAATCATTCCTTCATCATCAAAGTGAACGCTGGTCACTGATGCCAATGTGCACTCACGCTTGCGTGGGTCATGCAACATGCTGCGTCCCTCAATGGCACTTCTTAAAATCCAAATAGGTAGCTGATGTGAAACAACGATTGCATCTTTACCGTTAGCCGCCTTATTGGCATCAAAGATTGCAGCAAGCATTCGAGAGATTTGCTCTTCATAGGGTTCTCCCCATGATGGCTTCCACGGGTTATAAAGATGGCGCCATGCAGTGGGATGCTTGAGAACTCCACTACCTAACTCAAATGATTTCCCTTCAAAGATATTTGCAGCTTCAATAAGTCGATCATCGGTCTTGATATCAATTGAGTGCGCACGAGATATAGGAGCTGCTGTCTCTTGCGCTCTCTGTAGTGGTGAGACGTGAAGAGCGCCAAGATCAATTGACTTAGACCACTCACCAATTGTTTGTGCCATCTCTTGTCCGCGCTGTGAAAGTCTCCATCCAGGCTGACGTCCATAGAGAATCTTGTTGGGATTCTCTACTTCGCCATGGCGAATGACGTGGACAGTTGAACTCATGGGGTAAGCATAAAGCGTCGAAAAACCGCCTCAATCGCTAAGGTAGTGACATGGCACTCACCTCGAAACGAGCAGCCTTCTTCGATGTAGATAACACCCTTGTTCGAGGGTCCACGCTCTACTTCCTTGGAAGAGGCATGTACCAGCGTGGCTTCTTCACCAACGCTGATATCTCTCGCTTTGTTGTCGCCAATATTCGATTCCGCATGACGGGGACTGAGAAGAAGGAAGTCATCGAGAAATTCCAAAATGCAGCCACTGATTTTATTGGCGGCCATGCAGTTGATGACATCAAAAAGATTGGTGAAGAAATTTATGATGAATTCGTCTCGCCAAAGCTCTGGCAAGGAACATTTGAAATTGCCAAGTCACACCTAGATAAAGGTGAAGAAGTCTGGCTAGTGACAGCTGCTCCACAAGATATGGCAAACATCATCGCTCAGCGATTAGGGCTGACTGGTGCCCTTGGTAGTAAGGCGCACATTGAAAATGGAATCTACACGGGCTCTCTCGATGGCAAGCTCTTGCACGGAGCTGAGAAGGCGATAGCAATTCAAGGTTTAGCCAAGGAACATGATTTTGATCTAGAAGATTGTTATTCATACTCCGATAGCCATAATGACATTCCACTGCTGCAAGCAGTGGGGCATCCCTGTGCAATTAATCCAGATGCCGTTCTGCGCATTCGCGCACTTGCCGAAGGATGGCCCATCCATGATTTCCGCAGAGCACGTTTTCTCAATCGATTGCTCGGTCCAGCAGTAAGTCGACTTGCTGCACTTGCAACCTTACTTACTCCTCGCAAGCGCTAGATCTGCCTCACTTTCAATCCAATTAGCGCACACACCTCACTTACGGCTATCGTTGGCAGGTTATGGAAATTCGCTCTTACACTGACTATCTACGCGCACTCGATGATGCCGCTTTAATTTCCATGTTCAACCACCGCCCTGATCTTGTAACGCCGGTGCCGCCAGATATGGCAAGCCTTGCTGTGCGCGCATCCTCTGCCCCCAGCCTTGCTCGCGCAGTAGATGCGCTCAATAAGTGGCAGCTCCAAGTTCTAGAAGTCTGCGCAATTCTTCCTGAACCATTCTCTGAAAAAGATGTCGCAGCTCTGACAGAGAAATCAGCTCTCTTTGTTATTCCTGGGCTTATTGAGCGGGGCCTTCTCTATACGGATAAAGATGGACTTCGCACCCCCACAACTCTCAAAGAAGTTCTTGGCAATGAGATTGCAGGCCTTGGCCCTGCATCAATGTCGAAGTTAAAGTTAAAGAAGTTAGATGAAGTCCCTGCTCCTTCTAAGAAAGTTCTCGATGCAATGGTCTGGGGACCACCTCGTGGAGCGATTGCAGATATTAAGAAGCCAAGTGTGGGTGTTCAGTGGCTGCTTGAAGAAGGATTCCTTATTCCTTTTAACCAACAGACTGTTGTTCTTCCACGCGAGGTAGCAATCTACTTACGTGGGAATACAGTCCATCGCGAACTAGAAACATCTCAGCCATCGGTTACTGGTAGCAAGCGCGATATGCGCAATGTGCAGTTAGCAGCGATTGCAAATATCACCACCTTCCTGCGATGGACCGAAGAAGTACTTAACTTCTGGGCGCAAGAGCCAGCTACAGCACTTCGTTCTGGGGGCTTGGGTGTTCGTGATCTAAAAGAGCTTTCGCTGCACTTAGGTGTCGATGAATCCTGCACAGCATTTGTCGCTGAAGTTGCATACCTATCAGGGCTTTTGACAATTGATCCCGATGACAAGATTTTGCCCACACATCAATTTGATATCTGGTTGACGCAGAACGCATCTGTGAAGTGGCAGTTACTGGCATCAGCGTGGCTGAGCACCTCTCGCGTATCTGGCCTCGTTGGAAAAGAAGGCAGCAAGAATGTTGCACCACTTGGGCCAGAGTTAGATCGCTCATCTGCTACAACAACCCGTCGCCTCACACTCACTCTTTTGCAAGAAAATTCTCAAATAGCAGTAGATATTGATTCACTCTTTGCAGCAGCCACCTGGCTTGCACCGGCAAAGCGCGCAGGTGGATTACAGAAGGATTACATTCTCTGGGCAATGCGCGAAGCTGAATGGCTCGGCATAACAGGGCAAGGTGTTTTATCCTCATATGGCGCTGACTTCCTGACAGGTGGCGATAGCACATCAGTTGATACCGATCTTCCTAAGGCCGTTGACCACATTCTTATTCAGAGCGATAACACTGCAATTGCTCCAGGACCGTTAGAACATGAAGTTGCACAAGAGCTTGCACTCATCGCAGATGTGGAATCACGCGGTGGTGCCACAGTATTTAGATTCTCTGAAGGATCAATCCGCCGAGGACTTGACCATGGTCGCACTGGCGAAGAGATTACAAAGTTTCTTGCAAAGACTTCCAAGACCCCAATGCCACAGCCTCTTGAATATCTCATTGCAGATGTTGCAAAGAAACATGGAAAGTTACGCGTTGGAAATACCGCATCCTTTATTCGCTGTGAAGATTCAGCGCTTATCACCCAGATTCTTGGAGATAAACGTCTTGATGTTCTAGGCCTTCGAAAGATTGCACCTGAAGTTCTTATCTGTGGCCATGATGCAACAGAGGCAATGAATATTCTGCGCAGTTGTGGTTACTTGCCAGCAGCCGAGGATTCACGTGGACTTCTCTTAAGTGGTCCACGTATTCAACGGGCACAGACAAAGGCGCGACCACCACGCATCATCGGTGAATTCGAGCGACCAGATGAGATTCAGATCGAAGGTGCACTACGTGCGCTGCGTACCGGTGAGAAATCCAGCCGCAAGCAAAGCACGATGCGCAACATTGCAACTGAAGCACTCGGTTCATTGCCACGATCGACAGCAAATGAAACTCTTGAACTCTTAAGTGATTACTTGCAGAATCAACCAACTAAGTCCCTATCTATTGGTTATGCCGATAATAATGGTCTTGTCTCACATCGAATCATCGATCCTTTGAAATTATCTGCAGGTTCACTCGTTGCGCGCGACCATGCCACCGGTGAAGTGCAGACCTTCAGAATCGCGCGTATTACGGGGGTTGCTGCCTTATGACGAGCGAGAAAGCCTCCGAATACGGCAGACTTGAGCCTATGTTGGCACCCCTTGAAGCATTGGTTCGGTGTGAATCCCCCACTGAAGATCTTGATGCGTGCCGCGAAGTAGTTCGTCTTGCAAGCGATATCGCAACGCGTGTTCTTGGAGTTCCTGCGCAGATTAAAGAGATTGAAGGACGCCCCGTATTTTGGTGGGGAGCAGAAGCACCTGATGTATTAATCCTTGCTCACCTCGACACAGTGTGGCCGCATGGTTCCTACCAACCTCTCTGGGAGATCAAAGGTGATGTTCTTCGCGGTCCTGGAACATTTGATATGAAGGTTGGATTTATTCAAGCTCTCTACGCGCTTAAAGGAATTGAAGGATCTGTCGCACTTGTGGCAACAACAGATGAAGAGACAGGAAGCCACGCATCTAAGGCTCTCATCAAAGATTTATCATCGAAGGCAAAAGCAGTTCTCGTTCTTGAAGCCTCTCTTGATGGCAAGGTCAAGACTGGTCGTAAAGGAACTGCGATGTATCAAATCAAAGTTCTTGGTCTTGCAGCACATGCCGGTCTTGAACCTGAGAAGGGCGTGAATACAACAACAGAGATAGCACATGCCATCTTGGCTCTTTCTGCTCTTGAAAGTGCTGAACATGGAACAACTGTTGTCCCCACACTTCTTCATTCAGGTAATACGACAAATACAGTTCCTGATGTTGCAGTCCTTGATATTGATGCCCGTTCATTTTCACAAGCAGAGCTTGAGCGCGTAGATAAAGCAATTAAGAATTTCACAGCCGTCAATCCCAAGGCTCGCCTAGAAATCACAGGAGGGCTCAATCGCCCACCATTGCAACCGTCTTCAACGAAAGCTCTCTATGAGCGCGCAGAGAAAGTTGCTGCAGCGATTGGGATGAAGCCACTGGGATGTGCTGAAGTAGGCGGAGCTAGTGATGGAAACTTTGCAGCAGCAGCTGGTGCACAAGTACTTGATGGACTTGGCGCTGTGGGTGGTGGAGCCCACGCTCCTACTGAATGGGTGAGCGTCTCATCCATGCAAGAACGCAGTGATTTCCTGCATGCCTTTATCAAAGACTTACTAGCGAAGGAAGTTTCATGACCGATGGACCTCTGATTGTCCAGAGCGATAAAACTCTTCTTCTCGATGTTGATCACGTTCTATCAACAGAATGCCGCCGCGCTATCGCACCCTTTGCCGAACTCGAGCGTTCTCCAGAACATATCCACACATATCGCCTAACAAATCTAGGACTTTGGAATGCACGTGCTGCAGGCCATGATGCAGAGCTTGTCATCGACACTCTTATTAAGTACTCGCGATATGCAGTCCCACATTCATTACTCGTCGATGTTGCAGAGACTATGTCTCGTTACGGTCGCCTTCGCCTTGAAGCAGATCCCGTCCACGGACTCATCCTTGTTACAACTGACACAGGTGTGCTGGAAGAAGTAATCCGTGCAAAGAAGATTGCACCCCTTCTTGGAGTTCGCATTGATAAGGAGACAATTGCTGTTCACCCAAGTCAACGTGGACAGATTAAACAATCACTTCTTCGCCTTGGTTGGCCAGCAGAAGATTTTGCTGGTTATGTTGATGGTCAAGCACATGACATCGCACTGAAACAAGATGGATGGAAGATTCGCCAATACCAGGAGCATGCGGCAGAAGGATTCTGGCATGGTGGCTCTGGTGTTGTTGTGCTTCCGTGCGGTGCTGGAAAGACCATTGTTGGCGCAGCCGCCATGGCACATGCAAAGGCAACAACCTTGATTCTTGTGACAAATACGATTGCTGCTCGACAGTGGCGTGAAGAGCTACTCAAGCGCACAACTCTTCTTGATGAGGAGATAGGCGAATACTCAGGTGCAAAGAAAGAGATTCGCCCTGTCACCATTGCCACATACCAAGTGATGACGAAGAAGAAGAATGGTGTCTATGCCCACCTTGATCTCTTCGATACTCATGACTGGGGACTGATTATTTATGATGAAGTGCACCTACTTCCCGCACCCATCTTCCGCTTTACTGCAGATATTCAATCGCGTCGCCGCTTAGGCCTGACTGCAACTCTGGTCCGCGAAGATGGAATGGAAGGCGAAGTCTTCTCACTAATCGGTCCAAAGCGATTTGATGTTCCATGGAAAGAGATTGAGGCGCAGGGCTATATCGCACCTGCTGAATGTATTGAGGTCCGTGTAAACCTCACGGAGGCAGAACGACTTTCCTATGCGACTGCAGAGCCTGAAGAGCGTTATCGATTCTGTGCAACTACTCGCACCAAGCGCAATGTTGTGGAAGAACTCGTCGCTCATCATGCAGGGGAACAAGTTCTTGTTATTGGGCAATACATTGATCAACTCGATGATCTCTCCGAAACTTTGGGTGTTCCACTCATTAAGGGTGACACGCCACAGAAAGAGCGCGAGCGTCTCTATGCGGCATTCCGAACTGGCGAAGTCACATGTCTTGTTGTCTCCAAGGTTGCCAACTTCTCTGTCGATCTTCCAGAAGCCACCATTGCAATTCAGGTATCAGGTGCATTTGGTTCACGTCAGGAAGAGGCGCAGCGTCTGGGGCGCATCTTGCGACCTAAGGCAGATGGGCGCGGAGCTAAGTTCTACTCTGTTGTCTCACGTGACACTATCGATCAAGATTTTGCGCAGAACCGTCAGCGCTTCTTAGCTGAGCAGGGTTACTCGTATCGAATTATTGATGCCGACGATGTTTTTCAAGGGAAGTTCTAAAGCGTTCTGGATCAAGCCGATAAAAGTCATGGTGCTCGCCATTGATGTGAATCACAGGAACTTCATTTCCATATAGCTTTTCTAGTTCCGGATTGCCATCAATATAGATAATCTCAATCTCAAATGCGAGTTCTTTGCGCATGCCTTCTAAGGTTTTCACAGCATCTTCACACAGATGACAGCCGTGGCGAGAGTAAACGGTAACCATGACTGCATTCTCGCATCCTGATAGCGTTACCCGCTATGAGAGGCCAGATAAGACGCAGTGGACCTTTCTTCCTCGTATTAGGCTTGATTGCCTCACTTCTTCTACCGACGCAATCTGTTGCACTCTCCAATTTCAAAGTAGCACCATCAACTGTCTGGGGTTTCATATACGCAGGTAAGGCAACTGGAACAACACAAACTCGTCCACCTAAAGTTGCTTACTTAGAACAGAAATCAAAGTTTGTTGTGAACTACAAGAACTTTCCAGAATGGGCAAAGAAAGATTTCCAAGCAGCGGTAGATATATGGGCAGCAAATTTTGCGTCTAGTGTTCCCATCACCATTGAAGCTTCATGGGGACGATCAGCTTCTGTCGGAGTTCTCGGAAGTGCTCGTCCTGGAAATTACTACTCTGGTTTTGATGGCGCACCTGATCAAAGTCTTTGGTATCCATCAGCTCTTGCAAATGCTTTGGCTGGAAAAGATTTAGATCCTCAAACTCCAGAGATGGTTATTCAAGTCAACTCTGTTGCTAACTGGAATACACGTAACGATGGAGCTCCGCGCGCAAATGAGTATGACCTTCAATCTGTCTTTCTTCACGAAATGGGACACGGCTTAGGATTCTTATCTACTGATTCTTATGATCAATTCTTTGGTTATGGAACTATCGAACAACCAACTCCCTATGATGCATATGCTCAACTTCCCGATGGTCGCCGTCTTTCAGATCTTCCATCTCCATCAATTGAACTTGGTAAGGCGCTGACATCAACACTTGTCTGGGCTGGTCCACTGGGAATGGCAGCTAATGGTGGACAGAAACCAATTCTCTACACGCCAGCGCGCTATGAAGAAGGCTCATCCGTAAGCCACCTCGATGAAGCTACCTACTCAAATCTAGGTGCGAATTCGATCATGACTCCCAATCTTGATGCAGGTGAAATATTTAGAGAGCCAGGTTCTCTTCTACTTGCAATGCTGGAAGATCTACGTCGTAAGCCACCTGTAGGTATTGCAGTTGGTGTGCCACAAGTAGTGCGCAATGCTGCTGCCATCATCGCTGACAGCTCAGCCATCATTACCTTTGATCCGCCAGCTAATGCGCGAACAGCACAGATCACTAGCTACTCAGTACGTAATCTCAAGACTGATCAAGTAAAGAGCTCAACCGAATCCCCGATTATCTTTACAGGGCTGAAGAATGGCACCAGTTATAGCTTTAGCATCGTTGCATCCAATACCAATGGAACTTCCGATGCTGTCATTACAGCCCCCATGACTCCACAAGTTGGCTGGAAGAGATTTGTTATCGATGAGAAGGCTGATGCAAAGCATGTCACCAGCACACTCTTTAACGGTAAGCCACTTATTGCATATACCGATTCAAAGAGTGGAATTTTAAAGATTGCAATCTGGGATGGAAAATCGTGGAAGAAGTCGACCGTGGATGGAGCGGGAGGAACGGCAGGGCGCATCAAGACCGCTATTACAAGTCCTATCTCACTCTGCGTGAATGGTTCTGGCCTTGCCCAAACTCTTCACATCTTCTACTCCGAAAGTGGCGATCGTGATCTGCGCTATGCAACCTATGACGGCAAGAAGTTTGTCTATGAAATCGTCGATGGCAACGGTGTGCAGGTAAATGACTACAAGGACCCTGTTCGTGTTCGCACAGGTAGCGATGTCAGCATCTCTAACGCTTGTGTTGCAACATCAGGTGGAATTCAAGTCTTCTATCGCGATGAGAGCCAAGGAATTCTCTTAGGTGCCACAAAGGCTAAGGGAACCTCTAAATGGGTATACGAACTAGTCGATGGTGATCGTAAAACTGATGGTCGCAGCACTGGCGATGTCGCCTTCCATCTCAAAGCGCTCTTTGATGGCAAGAAGACTTATGTTGTCTATGACTCAGTTCTAACAATCAGCCAGAAGAAGCAACCCACCTCCGGTGAGGTGCGCGTTGCCTCTCGCACAACACTGTCTGGTGAAGCATGGAGCTATTTCAACCTCGACACATCAGGCAGTGCAACGCCTATGACTGGCTTTGATGTCTCGATTGCAAAGACTCTCAATGGAATTCAAGCCACCTGGCTTATCTCATCTCCTGCAACTGCGCCTAACCCCAATCGAATTCGCTGGAGTCCGGTACAAAACCCAACAACACAAGGTGTTGCAACGAGTGAGCTCTATGGCGCTCCAGGCAAATACCTCAATACCGATGGCTCATTTATTGCATATAACTGCTTCCAGCGCCTCTGTGTTCTCGATAGCGCAAGAGCGATACCAACAATTAAATTGGTTTCCACCGAACAAAACCCTGATGGTGTTGCCTCCGCCTGGGTTATTGTCGATCGCGTGAAGTACTTAGTGGCCGGTTATAAAGGCCAACTTTCAATGTTTCGTCCTTAAGGTAATTTAAAGAGGGAAACGTTTTGGGCGCTCGTCTTTGCTAAGCCGATAAGACCTAACTCCTTTGAATATGCCAATGAAATTGGCTCTGTTATTTCAGATGAGCCATATGCCCCAGCAATCACTCCTTTAACATCGAGTGCCAGTAGTAGTACTGATGCACTCGTTGGTTTCCAACCAATCACACCTGTAACTGCAGAGCTGGAAGAGATAGCGCCAAATGTGGTCTTGCCCGCTGTAAGAACTGTTGAAGTTCCAAGAGATGGAACTCGCATGGTCCATGTTGGTGCAAATGCCATCGTGAACTTTGTGAAGGCTGTCTCCACAACCTTTCCACTCTTAACAAAACCTGTAAGTGCAAGAGTTGAATCAGATGCAAGCCATGCGCGATTCGCCTTCGGTGCCGAGCTTCGAACAACAGATGCAATAGCTCCTGTCTTTGACACTCTGATCAACACTCCATCGCGCACACCAGCTAACTTCTTTCCAGCCAAAGTCTCTGCACTACTTCCAAAGACTGATACAGAACCATCGCTGTGGCGCACGACTGCACCTAACTGAGTCTTTGATGTTCCAATCGATATGACTTTGCCAAATACTCCATTAGCCGTAGCGCTGATGAGGAAAGGCTTATCTAGCAATTGCCCGACAATAGAAACTCCACTTGAATTGACCGAGATTGCATTGATCAGAGCTGGTGCGCTTTGAGAGAGCGTGTAAGTGCCTAAGAGATCACCCAGTGGAGAGAGCTTCCAGAGAGTTAATTGATTCATATCACCGCGAAGTTTTGTAACAGGTTCTGCAATGACTCCATCAGGATTTTCTGCTTGAACTGGAGCTGTTGCACTCTCAACAGGAGTCAGCACAGATGATGCACCTGCCAGCCACACATTGCCGAGTGGATCAACTGCAGAAGTAAGAGCTATCTCATCAACACCTGAATCTATGGTCTTCTGCCACAGCTGCGCACCGCTGATATCCATCCCTGTAAGGAGAATATTTGAGTTCAGCCCTTCAGTATTGCTTACAATAACAATCGTCTTTCCTGTTACAACCATCGCTTCTGCGTTCACTGTTGCAATAATGGTCAACTTCTTTACGGCAACAGATTTAGGTGCAGCAACTGCTGGTGTTATTCCAACGAGCAGTAGTGCGAGAAATAATGCAGTGCGCTTCATTATTGAGCGAGTTCTCCAGCGCGACGCGCAGAGGCTGCCATCGCATCGGCAACTATCTTAGAAATTCCAGCTTCATCAAAGACAGCGATCGCCTCAGCAGTTGCACCTTTAAGACTAGTAACTTTTTCGCGCAAGCGAGTTGGTGTGTCCCCTGATTCATCAAGGAGAGCTGCAGCGCCCACAATAGTTTGAATGCTCAGCGTTGTTGCATCTTCTTTCGATAGTCCCATAGCAACAGCGCCATCGACCATCGCCTCCACAAATCTAAAGAAGTAGGCAGGCCCTGATCCACTTGTTCCTGTGAGGGCATTCTGTAAATCTTCAGGAATCTCAATCGCCTTACCTGTTGAGGCAAGTAGTGATTGAACAAATTTCTTTTGTGCATCGGTAACTCCTGCACTGAGTGAATATCCAGCCATTCCCTTGCCAACCAGAGTTGGAGTATTGGGCATAACGCGAGCGATGGATTGATGGTTATCAAGGCCTGCTGAGATGCCTGCAATGGTCTTTCCAGCAAGCAGTGAGATGACGAGGGCATCACTACGCAGATGTGGCGCTATCTCAGGCATAAGCTCGCTCAGGCCTTGAGGTTTGATACCCAGTAGGACTACATCACTACTTCGTAGAGCCTCATCCAGAGTCTTAACAGCAATTGAATATTTGGTAACTAATTCATCGCCTCTTTCAGGCCGTCGAACAACAGCAGTAATTGATGATGCAGGAGCTCCAGATCGAATAAGGGCAGCGATAAATGCTTCACCCATTACTCCGGCACCAACGACTGCAATCTGATTAGCCATGGCGAAAGAGTACGCGTAGGCTCTGCGACTATGTCAGAGATAAAGCCAGGTTTTGCACGCGACTGGGTCGAATTCGCAGATCCCAACGATGAAGAAGAAATCTTCAAATGCGACCTCACCTGGTTGACCTCCTTCTGGACCTGCATCTATGGCGATGGCTGCCAGGGTGTTTTCAAAGACCGTCCTAATGATGGGTGCTGCACAGAAGGTGCGATGTATTCAGATGAAGATGATGAAGAGCGCGTTCGTAAGGCAGCAGAATTCCTGACTCCAGATATGTGGCAATTCTATGAAGAAGCTCGCCCAAAGAAGCCAGGTGGCAAACTTCGTATTACAGATCTCGATGAAGATAAAGATCGCAAGACTCGCACTGTTGATAACGCGTGCATCTTCCTTAACCGTAAAGGTCATGAAGCTCCAGGATTTACTGGTGACTTCGGTTGCGTACTGCACCACCTTGCACAGAAGAGAAATATTCACTTTGTAGATACAAAGCCAGATGTATGTTGGCAATTACCACTTCGCAGAAGTTTTGAAACTCGTGAAGTTGGCGAGCGCGAATATTCAGTCACAGTCATTGGTGAATACGAACGCCTTGGTTGGGGCGATGGTGGAGATGATTTCGATTGGTACTGCACAAGTAATACCGATGCTCACGTCGGTAGTGAACCTGTGTATATCTCTAACAAGGCTGAGCTTTCACAGTTGATGGGTAAGGATGCATATGCGATCCTGGCCGAGCACTGTGATCGCCGCGTTCAGGGTATTCGCGATGCTCAGGCTCGCTCACTGCCGCTCTTTATTATTCAACACCCAGCCACTCTCGCTGCCGGCAAGTAGTCAGCGCTCTCCTCTAACCTACGACTATGGCTAAGGTTGAGAAGGAACCATTTCGTTGCTCTGAATGTGGATGGGCATCGCAGAAATGGGTTGGGCGATGCGGTGAATGCCAAGCATGGGGCTCTGTTGAAGAGTTAGCCGCTCCCAAGAAACTCTCACTCGTTGCAGGCACTGTCACCTCAAAGGCCACACCTATCGGCGATGTTGATCTCTCATCTGCTCGCGCACGTGCAACAGGTGTCTCTGAACTCGATCGCGTATTAGGTGGAGGTTTAGTACCAGGGGCAGCAATCCTTCTTGCTGGCGAACCTGGAGTTGGTAAATCAACTCTTCTCTTATCAGTTGCGGCGCAAACTGCCGCTAAAGGAATTCCTGCTCTCTATATCTCAGGTGAAGAATCTGCATCCCAAGTTCGACTTCGCGCAGAACGCATTAATGCAGTTGACCCCAAGTTATTTCTTGCATCTGAAACAGATTTAGGCGCTGTCATTGCCCATATCGATGCTGTTAAACCTGAACTTCTCATCATCGACTCCGTGCAGACAATTGGTTCATCTACGGCAGATGGCTCACCTGGCGGTGTCACACAAGTACGTGAAGTTGCTGGTGCGCTGATTCGCATCTGTAAGGATCGCGATATCACTCTGCTTCTCGTTGGCCATGTCACTAAAGATGGATCTATTGCAGGCCCAAGACTTCTCGAACATATCGTCGATGTTGTTCTGCAATTCGAAGGTGAGCGCCATTCACGTCTTCGCTTGATCCGTGCCATTAAGAATCGCTTTGGTGCAAGTGATGAAGTGGGATGCTTTGACCTAAGTGATACTGGTATTGAAAGTGTTCTGGACCCCACAGGGCTCTTCACATCGCGCCATGCAGAACCTGTGCCAGGCACATGCGTCACAGTCACTCTCGAAGGTCGCAGGCCACTACTTGCTGAAATCCAAGCACTTGTGAGCGCAGGTCGTGAAAACGATTTCGGAAATGCACGCCGTGTTACAAGCGGCCTTGATTCGGCCCGCACATCAATGACACTTGCAGTCCTTGAACTTCGGGCACATATTCGCGTCGGTGGTCGTGATGTCTATGCAGCAACAGTGGGCGGAATGAAGATGTCTGAACCTGCTGCAGATTTAGCTCTTGCACTGGCTGTGGCATCTGCTGCAAAAGGTTTAGCACTTCCTGCAGATCTTGTTGCTATCGGTGAAGTTGGTCTTGCTGGTGAGATTCGCAAAGTAAGCGGTGTTTCTCGTCGCCTTGCTGAGGCATATCGCCTTGGATTTAAGCGCGCACTAGTTCCAGCAGGTTCTGACGTGAAGATTGATGGAATGGAAGTCGTTGAAGTCTCTCGCCTTGATCAAGCGCTGCAGCGAGTAAAAATCACTGGCGAATAATGCTCGAGAAAGAGATTATTTCTTGGTTTAAGAAGAATAAACGAGATCTTCCGTGGCGCAAGACTGACACATGGGGCGTGCTCGTATCTGAATTTATGTTGCAGCAAACTCCGGTCAATCGAGTGCTCCCTGTTTATATCGAGTGGATGAAGCGCTGGCCGACTCCCGCACTGCTTGCCAAAGCAACTCCTGCGCAAGTAATTACTGCATGGGGACGCCTGGGTTATCCACGCCGTGCTCTGCGATTGCATGAATGTGCAAAGGTGATTACCACCCAATACAAGGGAGTTATTCCACGGGAGGAATCAGAGCTGCGCACACTTCCCGGCATCGGTGAATACACAGCAGCTGCCATGGTTGCCTTTGCATTTAGTGGGCGCTCACTCGTGCTCGATATCAATATCCGAAGGCTCTTTGCTCGCATTATTGATGGAGTTGAATCCCCCAAGCTCTCTGCAACTAAGGATGAGAAATCACGCTATGAAGAACTCATTCCTAAGAAAGATCCGCATTTATGGGCAGCTGCAACGATGGAGCTCGGTGCACTTGTGTGCTCATCACAATCGCCTAAGTGCGGGATCTGTCCTGTGGCACATGAGTGCACATGGCGCAGCCTTGATTATCCAAAATCAGATCTCATAAAGCGCACGCAGAGTTGGCATGGAACTGATCGCCAATGTCGCGGAACTGTTGTCCAGGCGCTGCGTGAGAACGATGTGCTCACCAAAGCTCAGATTTCACTTTTATGGGATGTTCCATCACAGCTCGAGAAAGCGATACTGACTCTTCTCGATGATGGACTTATCGAATCTCGCGGCAAGAGTAAATATTCACTGCCAAGAAATTAATTTAGGCAGTAGGTGCTTCCGCTAAATCCCCAGGGCTATCAGGTGATGAAACCTTGGGTGAACCTGTAAAGGTGAATTTCGCATCTGCATCAACACCTTCAACATCGACCACAATGATTTCACCAGCCTTAAGCTCGTTAAACAAGATGCGCTCTGAAAGTGAATCTTCAATCTCACGTTGAATAACGCGACGCAATGGACGCGCACCAAGGAGTGGGTCATAACCACGCAGAGCAAGGAGATCCTTAGCAGCCTGTGTGAGTTCGATTCCCATGTCCTTAGCCTTCAAACGCTCATCAAGGTTAGCAATCATGAGATCCACGATGTGAATAATCTGTTCTCTCGTGAGCTGGTGGAAGACGATGACGTCATCGATGCGGTTAAGAAATTCTGGGCGGAAGTGGTTCTTGAGTTCATCTTGAACCTTGCCCTTCATACGATCGTAATTCGTTAAATCATCATCAGCGTTGGCAAAGCCAAGCCCGAGTGACTTAGAGATATCGCGTGTTCCAAGGTTGGTTGTCATGATGATGACAGTGTTCTTAAAGTCGACTGTGCGACCTTGTGAATCGGTCAGGCGACCATCTTCAAGAACCTGAAGAAGTGAGTTAAAGATATCTGGGTGTGCCTTTTCGATCTCATCAAAGAGAACAACAGAGAATGGACGACGACGAACCTTCTCAGTCAGCTGTCCACCTTCGTCATAGCCGACATAGCCTGGAGGAGCACCGAATAGACGTGATGCTGTGTGGCGCTCTGAATATTCAGACATATCAAGTTGAATCAACGCTGTCTCATCACCAAAGAGGAATGAGGCAAGAGTGCGAGAGAGTTCAGTCTTTCCAACACCAGATGGGCCAGCGAAGATAAATGAACCACCAGGGCGCTTAGGATCCTTTAGACCTGCACGAGTACGGCGGATTGCCTGTGACAGAGCCTTAATCGCTTGATCTTGACCGATCACGCGACGGTGGAGTTCATCTTCCATACGAAGAAGGCGCGCAGTCTCTTCCTCAGTTAACTTAAATACTGGAATACCGGTAGATACTGAAAGCACCTGAGCGATGAGTTCTTCATCGACTTCAGTGACCTTATCGAGATCTGTTGCCTTCCAATGCTTTTCAGCTTCTTGCTTCTCTTGGATAAGAGTCTTCTCCTTATCGCGAAGAGTTGCAGCACCTTCAAAATCTTGTCCATCGATTGCAGATTCCTTAGCTTTGCGAGCATCAGCAATCTTGTCATCGTATGCGCGAAGTTCAGCAGGTGCTGTCATGCGCTTAATGCGAAGACGTGAGCCTGCCTCATCAATAAGGTCAATTGCCTTATCGGGAAGGAAGCGATCTGAGACATAACGGTCTGCAAGATTTGCAGCTGCAGCCAGTGCGCCATCTGTGATGGAGACACGGTGGTGAGTTTCATAACGATCGCGAAGACCCTTAAGAATTTCGATGGTGTGAGCCACAGATGGCTCCTTCACCTGAATAGGTTGGAAACGACGCTCAAGTGCTGCATCTTTTTCGATGTGCTTGCGGTACTCATCAAGAGTTGTTGCACCAATTGTCTGGAGCTCACCGCGAGCAAGCATCGGCTTTAAAATGCTTGCTGCATCAATAGCACCTTCAGCTGCTCCTGCGCCTACGAGTGTGTGAATTTCATCGATAAAGATAATGATGTCGCCACGAGTTTTAATCTCTTTAAGAACCTTCTTCAAACGCTCTTCGAAATCTCCACGGTAGCGAGAGCCAGCAACAAGTGCACCTAAATCAAGTGAGTAGAGCTGCTTATCTTTAAGGGTTTCAGGAACATCATTCTTAGCAATAGCTTGGGCAAGACCTTCAACAACTGCAGTCTTTCCAACGCCTGGCTCACCAATAAGAACTGGGTTGTTCTTTGTGCGACGAGAGAGAACCTGCATAACGCGTTCGATCTCTAATTCACGACCAATAACAGGATCTAGCTTTCCTTCACGAGCTGCTGCTGTGAGGTTGCGACCGAATTGATCAAGGACGAGTGATGTTGATGGAGTTCCTTCTGCAGGACCACCTTGTGCAACGGTCTCTTTTCCTTGATATCCAGAAAGTAATTGAATAACTTGTTGGCGCACGCGATTGAGATCTGCGCCAAGCTTTACGAGAACTTGAGCTGCAACGCCTTCGCCTTCGCGAATAAGTCCAAGAAGAATATGTTCTGTTCCGATGTAGTTGTGGCCAAGTTGTAGCGCTTCACGAAGTGAAAGTTCAAGAACTTTCTTTGCACGTGGAGTAAATGGAATGTGTCCACTTGGTGCTTGCTGTCCTTGACCAATGATTTCTTCCACTTGTGCGCGAACGCCTTCAAGTGAGATGCCGAGAGATTCAAGACCCTTTGCGGCAACGCCTTCACCTTCGTGGATAAGACCGAGGAGGATGTGTTCTGTGCCGATGTAGTTGTGGTTGAGCATGCGTGCTTCTTCTTGAGCTAGGACAACAACGCGTCGAGCTCGATCGGTAAAGCGCTCAAACATGGGCATTACTCCTTCTACTTAATTCAACGAACTATCGGTAAGCCTATAACCCAGCGTGGGCAAGGCGCGAGGTGGATTGGCTATATGTCATAGAACCCCAGATATGGGGTCGATATTCCCGCCAGAGGCTAGAGATTGAGGAGCATGCGGGTATTGCCCAGGGTATTGGGCTTTACCGACTCAAGATCTAGGAATTCGGCAACACCTGCGTCATAGGAGCGCAGGAGCTGCTGATAGACATCGGAATCCACGGGTGTGCCATGAATTTCGACAAAACCATGGCGACTAAAGAACTCTGTTTGAAAGGTGAGACAGAAAATTCTCTCCACACCAAGCTCGCGGGCACGTTCAATAATGCGCTCCATCAATTTGTTGCCAATACCTTGCTTATGCAAACTCTCTTTCACAGCAACTGTGCGAACTTCAGCCAAATCTTCCCAGAGTGTGTGGAGTGCTCCGCATCCCACAACTTTTCCATCAAGCTCTGCAACAGTAAATTCCTGCACACCTTCATAAAGTGTCACGGTCTCTTTTGCAAGCATCTGGCCAGGGGCGGCATAGGAATCAACGAGTTCGCGGATTGCCTTCACATCAGTTGTCTTAGCAGGACGAATAACAAGCATTCTTAATCTGCTTCAGGTTTTACGAGTGGGAACAAAATTGTTTCGCGGATTCCAAGACCAGTCAGCGCCATGAGAAGTCGGTCAACGCCCATTCCCATTCCGCCCATAGGTGGCATTCCAAATTCCATAGCACGTAAGAAATCTTCATCGACCTGCATCGCTTCAAGATCGCCCTTAGCTCCAAGCTGTGCTTGTTCAATCAGACGCTCGCGTTGAATCACTGGGTCAATAAGTTCTGAGTATCCGGTTGCAAGTTCAAAGCCATCAACATAGAGATCCCATTTTTCAACAACTCCAGGAGTTTCGCGATGTGCACGAACAAGTGGAGATGTATCAACTGGGTATCCCATAACAAATGTTGGCTCCACCAATTTATCTTGAGCAACATGCTCAAAGATCTCTTCGGCGAGCTTGCCTGTTACCCACTTTGGGTCAATCTTCATACCAAGCTTTGTTGCATACTTCTTCAGCTCATCGATGGAAGTAAGCGCTGTTACCTTCTCGCCTACTCCTTCAGAGATTGCGTCATAGAGTGAAATCTCTTTCCATGTGCCACCAAGATCTGCTTGGCGACCATCGTGATGAGTCACCACATGTGAACCAGCAACTGCCATGGCTGCATTTTGAATAAGAGATCTCGTGACATCAGCAATAGAACGCCAATCGCCATAGGCCATATAAGACTCAACCATTGCAAACTCTGGTGAGTGAGAAGAATCTGCGCCTTCATTACGGAAATTACGATTGATTTCAAAGACGCGCTCAATACCACCGACAACACAACGCTTTAAGAAGAGCTCAGGTGCAATACGCATATAGAGATCCATATCGTATGCATTACTAAATGTCTTAAATGGTCGAGCTGTTGCTCCACCATGCATCACCTGAAGCATGGGTGTCTCTACCTCAATAAAGCTCTCGCTATTAAATGTCTCTCGCAATGAACGCATCACTGCAGGGCGCATACGTGCTGCCACGCGAGCTTCTGGGCGAACAATCAAGTCCACATAACGCATACGAACGCGAGTCTCTTCAGACATCGGTTTGTGGTCGTTAGGAAGCGGGCGAAGAGACTTTGAAGCAAGAGCCCATGACGTTGCAAGGATAGAAAGTTCACCGCGCTTGGAAGTAATAATTTCTCCAGTAACAGAGACCATGTCACCTAAATCAATATCGGATTTCCATGCATCGAGTTGATCTTGTCCCACTTTATCCAGAGATAACATCGCCTGAAGTTCAGTTCCATCACCCTCGCGAAGAGTTGCAAAGCAAAGTTTTCCTGTGTCGCGCTTAAAGATGATGCGCCCTGTCAGGCTTTCAATATCTCCGGTGGCCACATCAACTGCAAGGTCTGTGTACTTCTCGCGGACTTCCTTCAAAGATTTAGTGCGTGCTACTGCAACCGGATATGGCTCAATTCCGCGCTCAATAAGGCTTGCACGCTTCTCGCGACGAATCCGAAGTTGCTCGGGTAGGTCATCCTCTGTGGCGGGCGAGTTATCGGTTGTCATAGTGCAGTGAGTCTACCTTTTATAGCTACTGATTCTTCTCATGAATAAGGCGAAGGCCAATAAGAGTCAGATCTGGCTCATGCTCATCGATAGTTTCAGATACTCCAATGATGAGTGGAGCAAGGCCACCTGTTGCAATGACGGTGGGAGCTTCATCGTAATCCTTTGCCAATTCTGCGGTGATTCGATCAACGAGACCATCTACTTGTCCAGCAAATCCAAAGATAGTTCCAGATTGAAGAGCTTCAACGGTGTTCTTTCCAATAACGCTCTTTGGTCGAACAAGTTCAACTTTGCGAAGCTGGGCTGCGCGAGCAGCGAGAGCATCCACTGAAATTTCAATTCCGGGCGCTAACGCTCCACCGAGGAATTCTCCTTTGGGAGAGACAACATCAAGATTTGTTGATGTTCCAAAATCCACAACGATGGCTGGGCCGCCATAGAGAGTATGGGCCGCAAGAGTATTAACGATGCGATCTGCGCCAATTTCTTTTGGATTATCAACAAGGAGCTGAACGCCTGTCTTA
>JAPLBL010000014.1 GCA_026392765.1 Actinomycetota bacterium | reverse complement strand
TAAATACCGCGCATTTCCTGACTTTCCTGTCCCTGAAGGAACGACAATTATTGAAGCGGGTGAAGCTGCTGCGCTCAAGCGCTTTAAGGAATTTACTAAGAATGGTCTTGATAGTTATGACGAGAACCGTAACTTTGCAGGAATAGATGGCACATCAAAGATGAGTAGCTATCTCAAGTTTGGCGAGATACATCCACGCACGTTGCTTTTAGGTCTTGGTGAGAGCAAGGCTCATGACACATTCCGCAAGGAGATTGCCTGGCGTGAGTTCTATGCAGATGTTCTCTTTAACAATCCCAATACAGATACTGAGTACTACGCACCGAGATTTGAAGAGATGCGTTATGACAAGCCAGGTAAGCAATTTCAGGCTTGGTGTGAAGGCAAGACTGGCTACCCATTTGTTGATGCTGCAATGCGTCAATTAGTTGTTGAAGGATGGATGCACAATCGCACGCGAATGGTTGTTGCATCATTCTTGGTTAAGGACCTCCATCTTGAATGGCAGTTAGGTGAGCGATTCTTTGCAGAACACCTGACTGATTACGACCCAGCTTCCAATGCCCACGGTTGGCAGTGGACAGCTGGCACTGGCACAGATGCATCTCCGTATTACCGAGTCTTTAACCCCATCGAACAAGGGCGACGTTTCGATGAAAATGGCGATTACATTCGCAAGTATGTTGCAGAACTGGCCCACTTAAGTGCTGCAGAGATTCATGAGCCTTGGCTATTCCTCGATGGTTACTCACACGGATATCCAGAGCGCATAGTCGATCACGCGATAGAACGTATTGAATCCCTTGAAAGACTGAAAGAGATTAAGGCTGATAAACCTGAACAACCTATAAAGAAGTGATTGCTAAATACTCATTTTTACTATCTGCAAATAATTCGCAATTTTACAACTCTGGATTAACTCTCTATCTTTCTCGTAATTAAGTTTCTAGCGAGAGGTGGTCACGATGTTCCTTACCAAGCGTCGCGTTATTGACTACTGCCGCATCACAAGCACCAGCTGCTGATCTTTCCTTTTTTCTCATCCCTGTAACACAATTTTTTAAAACCCAAAAAACTAACAAAGGATAAAAATGTCAATTTCAAGAAAGTTAATCGCAGGAGCAGCAGTTGCTGGTCTCCTTTCGACGGTCGGAATCGTTCCAGCCGAAGCACGTCCAAAGAATCTTGCTCGCGCAGTTGCACAACCAGATTGGCTTGAGCAGAACATCGATAACCCTAAGGTTCGCATCATTGAAGTAAGCACTGAACCTGGTATCTATGAGCGTGGACATATCAAGAACTCAATCAAGTTTGTGTGGCACACAGATCTCGTTGACACAGTCAACCGCGACATCATCAGCCAGGCTAACTTCACAGCACTTGCCCAGAAGGCTGGTATCAGCGATGACACAACAGTTGTTCTCTATGGAGATAAGAACAACTGGTTTGCTGCATGGGGCGCATGGATCTTTAACATCTACGGTCAGAAGGATGTTCGCATTCTTGATGGTGGACGTGTGAAGTGGGAGAAGGATGGTCGTGCTCTCACAACAGCAGTTCCAACATTTAAGGCTGGTAACTTCAATGCAAATCCAGCTGATAAGAATCTTCGCGCAAACATCATCAAGGATGTAATCCCAGCAGCAAAGAAGACAAAGGTTGCAGCACTTATTGATATCCGTTCAGCTGATGAATTCAGTGGAAAGATCTTTGCACCTGCTGGTTTCCAGGAGCTTGCAGTGCGTGCAGGACATATCCCAGGAGCGGTCAATATTTCTTGGGGACAGAATGTCAACGCAGATGGAACCTTTAAGACTGTTGCAGAGTTGAAGAAGCTCTATGCAGATAAGGGCATCACCGGAACAGATCAGATCATTACCTACTGCCGTATTGGTGAGCGTTCATCTCTCACATGGTTCGTGCTCAGTGAAATCCTCGGATTCCAGAAGGTGAAGAACTACGACGGTTCATGGACTGAATACGGAAACACAATCGGTGCACCGATTAGTAATCCTTCAGGCACAATCTGGGGAGCAGCGTAATTTCTACCCTTCCAACACAGAGCAGCAACCTCGGAGATCCCGGGGTTGCTGCTTCTGCGTGGACGGCTAAAGAGAAAGTTCGCACTGCAATCTCCTTTGCGGTGATTGCCGCACTTCTCCTTCTTGCATTTATTCTCTCTTCAAATACATCTAATTCAACAGCGCCAATCTCACTTCTTATCGGTATGAGCCTTGGCTTATTGCTTGAGCGTGGTCGCTTCTGTTTCTTCTGCATCTTCCGTGATGGCATTGAAGATAAGAACACCACACCATTTCTCTCAGTATTAGTTGCGATTGCAACTGGATCTGTTGGCTACGCACTCATCTTTGGTCAATTCCTTCCTGATACCAGCACCGATCGACTTCCACCGGTGGCACATATCGGACCGGTGAGCTGGGTCTTAGTAGTTGCAGCATTTGCCTTTGGAATCGGAATGTCCTTATCTGGTGCCTGCATTAGCGGTCATCTCTATCGTCTTGGTCAGGGATACCTTCGGGCAATTCCCGCACTCATTGGAACGTTGATTGGTTTCGTTCTTGCCTTCTTGTCGTGGAACTGGCTCTATCTCAACGCTATCTCTGATGCACCAACTATCTGGTTGCCACATTATGTTGGTTACTCAGGTGCTCTACTCATCACCTTATCTGCACTCCTTCTCCTTGCCTTTATTGCAATTCGTAGAGGCACCAATTCAGATCCGATTCGCAAGGTGAGCGCTGCACCTCTCTCGCTCTCAGGAACTCTGAAAAATGTGATCACAGAGCGATGGAGCCCTATTGCAACAGGTGCCATCGCTGGAGTTCTTGGAACTATTGCATATCTGCGCGTTGAACCACTCGGTGTGACACGTCAGCTCAGCACTACTGCTCGAACATTTATGGATTCCAACAAGATTGGACCTGAATCTCTTGTCGGCCTCGATCGCATGGCTGGATGTGTTGCAGTTGTTGCCGAGGCTATTACCAATAATGGCTGGCTTGTTATTGGAATTATCGGAACCTCATTTGCCGCTGCCCTTGCTGGGGGACGCTTTAAATTCTCACGCCTTACTCCTACAAATTCAGCTACAGCACTGATTGGTGGAATCTTGCTCGGCTGGGGATCGATGACATCCCTTGGCTGCACAATCGGTGTTCTTCTCTCTGGAACACAAGCATTTGCACTCTCTGGTTGGGTCTTCTTCGCCTTTGTATTCCTCGGTAGTTTTGTTGGAATCAAACTTAAATTTCACACAACAGGCTGAGCCTGAACAACCCCCACACCGCTTCTCTTAGCTTCATACATCGCAGCATCTGCACGTTCTAGTAACTCTCCAGCTCCATCGTTATGAACATGGCCGATGCTGACGCCAATCTTTATTGAATGGCCTTCAATGAGAAATGGATAACTACAGGTTGCTTGCAGCGCATAGGCAGCCTCCAAAGTCTCTTCATAGCTACCGTTTATCAGGACTCCGAATTCATCTCCACCAAGTCGGGCAAGAACTGAACCTGTGGGAAGTGATCGAGTGAAACGTTGGGCAACTTGTTGCAGAACAACATTGCCGATTTCATGTCCGTAGGTGTCATTAACTGGTTTAAATGCATCGAGATCAAGTAGCAGTAGCGCACCTTCTGTCTTTGAAAAGGATGAAAGTTCTGCAATCAATCTGCGTCTATTGGGAAGACCTGTGATGTCATCGGTGCGGGCAAGTACTTTCTCTTCACCCAAATTCTTTGCTTGGCGAATGACGATACTCATTCTAAAGAAAGCCATAAAGAGCGTTGCAACTGCAGGGGCCACGATGTAGATGGGAAAGATTCCAGGGCGCAGGGCGATGAGCGCTAACAAAGTGGGGCTAATGAAAATGGAGAGTGCGAGAAATGCAGGATGAATTCCCACATCATATTCACTTTTACTTTGTGGCAACCAGAATGATGATGCAATCAGAACTATTCCAATCAGCCATCCATCATCGGTGAGTTGACCAAATGTGTAGGTCCCATTGACTGTGAGCCAGAGATAGAGAAGATCTGACATTGAAAAGAGTGCAATACCGAGAAAGAGAATGGCTGCCCGCATCTGAAGTCTGTGTGTGACAAGTGCAATGGAGGCGATAATCAGAAGGAGTAAGTCGCAGATGGGAAAGAGGAGTGAGAAGAATTGGTCCTGCAGATTAATCAGTGATTGCGGAAAGACGCGAGTAAGAAAGAGTGCTGTGGCAATGGAAGAGATCCCAAGGCCAAAGATCGCTGCATCGAGAAGTTCAAGCGGGTTGAGCTTTCGACCTCGTGCTAGTGATCGTGGAATAGCAATCAGAGCAAGCGGATAGAAGAGGGTGTAACTGAGCTGGGCCAAGAGTTGTGCACTTTGAGGAAGAGAGTAGAAATCGCTATAGCTATTGAGTATCGAACCAAAGCCCCAGAAAGTAATTGCAAGACAAGCTGATGCAAGTGCAACAGGATCATTGCTCAGTGGTGATTGAGCAATTGCTGTAATCGCGCAGATCCAGATTGCGTTATAGAGAAAGAGGTCCAGAAGTATGGAGCGCTCTGTGAAAATAGATTTAAGGGCGATATGGGAGAGCAAGAGCCATAGTGGCGCCCATCGAAGTACTCGGTACACCTGTCACATTAAATAAGTAAGGCTCCCACCTATAAATAGGGGAAGCCTTACTTTCGGGGCGCTGGAAAAACTCTTATACGTTAGAAGCCCTTAGCGCAGAGGAGATTTGCTGAAGCCTTCGCATCTGCTGCATTGGTCTTGAGCTGGCCTGGAGCGCTCAGAAGAAGTGCCTTCTTCGCTTCAAGGTCCTTCACCTGTGCTGAAAGTTTCGTCTTAGATGCACTCAATACAAGAACTGCATTGGCAAGCTTTGAGATTGCACCAGCAAGCTTCTGCTTATCTGCAGCAACTGTGGATGCATTCATCGTTGCCTGGAATTGGATTACCTGAGTACGCGCCTTGTCATAGGCGGCTGTGGTGCTGGCAAGGGCAGCAGCTGCTGCGGTGTATTCAGCATCAAGTGCTGCAGTCTGCTCAGAGACATTGGCAAGATCTGCTTGAGCCTTCACCGCTGCCTGGAACTGTCCTACTGCTGTGAGGCACTCAGCTGAGAGCCATGTGAGCTTTGAATTCTTCACCAATGGGTTCTTTGCACACTTGTACTTATACCCAGCAACTGATGTCGTTGCATTGACCTTTGAGCAGGCTGTGCCGTTGCTGATCTTTGCCGCAGCTGATGCTGGAACTGCAGAGATACCGCTTGCGACAATCACAGCAGAAAGGAGAGTGATAGATACCTTGCGAAACATAAAGTCCTCCATTAGATATGTCGCTATGGTATCGAGCCAAATTTGATTTTTGAGCGTAACTCGGCGGTAGGACTATGGAATTTCATGTGAATTAGCACTGTCTTGCATCCTGTATGATTAATCCATCGAAGCATCCCGCATCGATGTACTTCCCCCCAAAGTGCGCCACATGGCCACTTACTTGCGAGTCTTATCAAGACCCTGATGGCGCTGGTTTTTAACCAGTTTGAGACCATCTAACCGAGACGCGCTTGTCGTCTCGATTGGTGTTGAATTTTCTATGTCTCTACAAACCCGTACTGCTGCGCCTGGAAAAGCTCGTCGCGCTGCCAAAGGTAAACCCCGCCACACAACTGCCGAGAAGGCTGCCCGCAAGGCTGTCGTTGCAAAGCCAGCTGCTCGCGGAACTGCAAAGCGAAGCGCTCCTGTGAAGGAAGCAGCATCTACTGCAGCACGCACAACAGCTAAGACCACACGTTATTCAGATCGCGAGACTGGTACTAAGAAAGAAGTACGTCTTGCAGATCGTTCAAAGCTACGCGCACAGCGTTTCCAAGAGCGCACAGCATCAAAGTCTAAGAACGTCGAGGGTGCCATAAAGGGCAACCCAAAGCAGTCTCGTGAAGAGCGCACCTTTGAAAAGCCAAAGAGAGCCTTTAAGCCAGCTGGTGCAAAGCCTGTTGTGGGCCGCACAGCACCTGAGAGAACTGCAAAGCCACAATCACGTGCTGCAAAGTTCATCGCAGATCGCACAGAACGTTCAGAGCGTCCATTTCGTCCCGAGCGTTTAGAGCGTCCAGCAAAATCTGATGTTCGTCCAACAACTCGTCGCGAAGCGGTGAAGGCAAAGGTTGCTCACTCAGATGACGGCCGTCCAAACTTTGTTCCACAAAAGCGCGAAAAATATAATCCTGCAGCACCACAGTCAGCTGCGCAGCGTCGTGGAGATTCTCCTCGCACACCTGCAAAGCCACCACGCGATCGCCGCAATGATTCACGTGGTGAATCTCCAGCATATGCACGCGATGATTTCCGCGCATCAAAGACTCATAACAAGGCAGCTGTCGATTTCGGCGCTGACGATAATTACATTTCAGTAAACCTCGCAGATGCAAACCTTGTTGAGGCAACACCACTCACAGAGGTAACAACATCATTCCGCGATCTCGGTATTGCACCGGCGCTCGCAAATGCACTCAATGCTCAAGGCATTACGCATCCATTCCCCATCCAGATTGCAACACTTCCCGATGCTCTTGCAGGTCATGACATCTTGGGCCGTGGACAGACTGGTTCAGGAAAGACCCTTGCATTCAGCCTTGCACTTCTTACAAATATTTCAGATAAGACAGCGCGCCCTCACAAGCCACTGGCACTTATCTTGACCCCTACACGCGAACTCGCGCAGCAGATTGACGAAGTTCTTCGTCCATTAGCACGCGCTGTTGGCCATGAATCAGTCGTTATCGCAGGCGGAATGCCATATGCAAAGCAGATCACTGCAATGCGTAAGGCAACAGCAATCTTGGTTGCAACTCCTGGTCGTTTGATTGACCTTCTGAATAAGAATGAAGTTCAGCTCGATCAACTTCAGATCACTGTTCTTGATGAAGCAGATCAGATGGCAGATATGGGATTTCTTCCAGTAGTGAAGGAAATTCTTGATCAGGCTCGTCTTGATGGACAGCGTCTTCTCTTCTCAGCAACTCTCGATCGTGGTGTTGATTCACTCGTTCGTCAGTACCTGAAGAACCCAAAGACTCACTCATTGCAGAATGACCGTGCATCTGTTTCAACAATGGAGCACCACGTTCTTCAGATGCACCCTGGCGATAAAGATGACATCACATCACAGATTGCAGCTCGTAATGGAAAGACTATTCTCTTCGTAAAGACTCAGCGCGGTGCAGATCGTCTTGCTGATAAGCTTGCTAACGCTGGTGTTCCAGTGGGTGCGTTGCACGGTGGAAAGTCACAGGCAGTTCGTACTCGCACACTTGCACTCTTTAAGGAGCAAGATAATTCAGCTCTCGTTGCAACCGATGTTGCAGCACGCGGAATCCACGTTGATGGAATCTCACTTGTTGTTCACGTTGATCTTCCACAAGATCACAAGGATTACTTGCACCGTTCAGGTCGCACAGCTCGCGCTGGCGAATCAGGAACTGTTGTTACCTTGTCGTCATCAAAGAATCAGCGTGCAGTATCTGGTCTTCTCGGTCGTGCAGGTGTGACACCGAAGTTCCACGATGTGCGCCCTCTCGATGAGAAGCTCATGGTTATCACTGGTGCTCAAGAGCCATCAGGTGTTCCATATATTCCGCCAGTAATGGAGCGAAAGAGCCCAGGTGGTTCACGTTCAGGTGGAGGAGCTCGTCGCGGTGGAACAGGTGCAGGTAAGTCTGGTGGATACCGTGGTGGCAATAGCCGCCGTGGCCGCTAACTAACGCTGCTTCTTACGAACATTCATTCCGATCTGGCGTACAAATTTTCTTGGAATAGTTGAGATAACTCCTACAAGAAGTTTGTATTGCCAGCCAGGAATGCTCACAGGCTTATTTGCCAAGGCATCTTTCCACGATTGAGCGACTAACTTATCTGCATTTAGCCACATAAAGTTCGGCAGCCCACCCATCTTCATTCGCCCTCGCTCGTGAAATTCTGTGCGAGTAAATCCAGGGCAGAGCGCTGAGACTTTTACTCCGCTACTTGCAAGTTCAGTATTCATGGATTCAGAGAGCACGGTCATATATGACTTGGCAGCGCTATATGTGCCACCTGCGATAAAGCTTGCAACGGATGAGTTATTGATAATGATTCCAGATTTACGCTCTTTCATTCCAGGGATGACGGTGTGCATAAGGCGCATAGGTGTTCGCACCAACACATCAAACATCTGTTGTTCTGCATCCATCTGACTTGCGCTAAATGCCTTATTGATTCCAAAACCTGCATTGTTGATCAGAACTTCAATCTCATAGGTGCTGATGTAATCCTCAACGGATCGACAACCTTCATTAGTTGAAAGATCTGCAGGCAATACAAATGTCTGCACGCCATACTTTTCACGAAGCCCCGCTGCGCGCTCATGAAGACGTGCTTCATTGCGCGCAACGAGTGCGACGTTATAGCCTTTAGATGCAAGTAAGCGAGTGAAACTTTCACCGATTCCAGCAGTTGCACCTGTAACAAGAGCCCATTGAGCCATTTAAGCCACGATCCCCTTTGGTTCTTCTTCGCGGATATGCCATGAAGATCCGTACTCGGAGATTAAATCAAGGAAGGGCTGTGCTGGGAACCATTCAGGGCCAGATATTCCTGCCGGCTTCCATGTTCCATTTGCAATGAGTTCCATTGCAATCAGTGGGTTGATAGCTGTCTGCCATACAACCGCTTGATTGCCATAATTCTTCATCGACCATTCGTTATCTACAACGTTATAGATATAGACAGCCTTTGGCTTGCCGTCCTTACCTAAACCTTTAACAAGAGTCCCTGCACAGGTCTTTCCATGCATCTTGTCACCGATAGTTGCAGGATCTGGCAATAACGCAGCGAGAAGTTCGCGAGGTGATACCTCAACGCCTTGCACGGAAACCTTCTCTTTCTTATCAAGTCCCAATGTGTGAATAGTTTTGAGAGTCTCAATAAATTGAGCACCGAGCCCATATTTAAAGCGAACTTCCTTCGCCTTCACCTTCATTGGAATCAAGACAGCTTCTTCATGTTCAACGTTGACGCATTCAACTGGTCCAATGCCATCTGGGAAGTCGTATGTTTCTAGTTCGCTAAAAGGCTCAGTTGTATACCAACCGCGACCTTCTTCGAAGATCAAAGGTGGATTCAGACACTCTTCAATCGTTGTCCAGATAGAAAACGATGGTGCGAAGTCATAACCATCAACGGTGAGGTTCGAGCCATCCATCACTGCCAAGTAATCAATACGTGAGAAGAGTTCATCCTCGGCATAACGAGCAAAGACATCGCTCATTCCAGGTTCAATACCCATTCCAACAACAGCGTAGTTACCGTTCTTGTTCCAAGCATCTGCACGAGCAAATTGCTCATCACCTAACTTAACTCCAGGCTTATTCATCGGATCTGTTGGATGCGGCGTCGATAGTGACATCGCCATATCCATGTAATTAACTTTCTCTTCTTCACATGCCAAAAAGATTGGCATAACAAAGCGCGGATCTACCGCGTTCACGACAATATCGGGAGCAGCTTTTCGAATGAGAGCGCGAATATCGTTCACATCAGAGGCATCCACCTCCTGCGCAGAAAATCGTGGGTCATTGACCTTTGTTACGGCTGCTTGAGCTCTAGACAGGCTGCGATCTGCAACGACCATTGATGTAATAAATGGTCTACGTGATGCGATATTTGCGATTGCACTGCCAACTCCGCCTGCGCCGATAACGAGCGCTTTCATGGGTGGCCTTTCATTCTTAGTTATACGCGCTTGAAATAAGTGCGTTAAGGCAAGGCTACCTATACCGATAACCTTTGCCAAGTAACTTCGCTATTGAAGTGCCCACGTCCCCGTAGCTCAGTGGATAGAGCAACCGCCTCCTAAGCGGTAGGTCGCAGGTTCAACTCCCGCCGGGGACACTCACCTAGGATTGCATTATGAAATTTCGAATTGCAATTGTTGTGTGCGTCATCACAGCCTTTGCAATTCTTGCAACACAGCCCATATCGAGTCCATTAAAGGGCAATAAAAGTAGAGATGTAGTTATTAATGTCGTTGGCGATATTCATGGCGAGAGCGCCATTGATCGCACTGCAATTCCAGCCTTGAAGCGATATTTTGCAGATGGCAATCTCAATATGTTTAATCTGGAAACCGCAGTCACGAATGAAATGAAGAAAGAAGTGAAGGAATATAACTTCAAGACAGATCTTGAATTTCTTCAATCACTTAAATCTGTGGGATTAAATGTTGCAACCGTTGGCAATAATCACAGTTATGACTATGGCTCACAAGGCTTCCTCGACACTCTGCAGAACCTGACAAAAGCTGGAATCTCCTATGTTGGTGGTGGGGTCAATAGCGATCTCGCATATCAAGGTCAGATTTATAAGGTGAATGGCTTAAAGATCGGCGTCTTAGGTCTTGCAAAGGTCAATGGTGGACCTGGCTCAATTGCAAAAGTAGATAGAGCTGGAACAACAAATGGTTATGACGCACGTTCCACAGAGCGAGCAATCACAGCCATGAAGAAGGTCAGTGATGTATTGATAATTCTGACCCACTGGGGCGAAGAAGGCTCCTTCTGCCCAAGAGATTATGAACTCTCCAGTGCGAAGAGATGGAGCGCACTAGGTGCTGACATCATTCTGGGAAGCCATACCCATACTCTGCAGCCGATTACTTATGAAGATAACAAGCTTGTGGCCTACTCATTAGGCAATTTCATCTTTTACTCATCAAATATCGAAAATAGAAGTACTGGGATATTGAAAATTCGAATTACTCCTAACAAGGAGATTAGTTACACACTTCAGCCAATGCTAATCAATAACCAGACCAAGGTTCCAGAGAAAAGTGCCGCTTTTTACACACCCACTATTAATTGCGAAGATCAGGCAAAGACAACGGTGCGATGACCGACGATAAAGATTCGGTCTTCTGCATAAAGCTTTACTGCCCGCGCTAGAACACGTCGTTCGATATCGCGACCGAGAGCAATCATTTCCTCTGGTGTTGCTGAGTGATTTACGTGTGCAACATCTTGTTCGATGATTGGACCTTCATCCAAGTCAGCTGTAACAAAGTGGGCAGTTGCGCCAATGATCTTCACGCCACGCTCATGTGCTTGGTGATAAGGCTTAGCACCCTTAAACCCTGGCAAGAATGAGTGATGGATGTTAATTATCTTTCCAGGCATCGCAGCCGTAAATGTGGAAGAAAGAATCTGCATGAAGCGAGCAAGGACAACGAAATCAATCTTGAGTTCTGAAATCTTTGCAAGCATTACTTTCTCTTGCTCAGCCTTATTCTCTTTAGTCACTGGAAGGTAGAGGAATGGAATTCCATGGGATTCAACGAGTGATTTAAGTTCTTCGCGATTTGAAATAACAAGTGGGATTTCAATGGGAAGTTCGCCAAGTTCAAGCAAATACATCAAGTCTCGAAGACAGTGGCTTTCTTTTGTAACTAAAACTAGTGCGCGAGGCTTCTGAGCTGTTGGACGAATATGCAGAGCAGGTGAGAATTTACCTAGGCCTTCATTGAGGCTCTTCTGTGCAGCTTCAAGTCCTTGAGTTGTTTCAAAGCGAGTGCGCATTACAAAGGCATTAGTGGTGGTGTCGGTGAACTGTTGGTTCTCAATGATGTTGCCGCCGCAATTGAGCACGGCAGTAGTCATCGCGTGAACGATGCCTGGCTGATCGGCGCATTGCAGGGAAGCGATGAGATCCATGCGATGAGTTTAAAGGAAACTAGTGGGTAATCGTAAATCGCTGTAAACGCTTAGGAGCCCACCAGTTGCGCTCACCAAAGAGGCGCATTAGAGCGGGAACCAAGAGACCACGAACGATTGTTGCATCAAGAATCACTGCGAGTGAAACACCAAATCCCATTGATTTAATCGATGTTACACCACTTGTGATGAAGGCCCCGAAGACAACTGCAAGCAACAGTGCTGCTGCAGTAATGATTCTGGCTGATCGTTGAAGACCAGTTGCAACAGCTTCGACATTGCTCTTACCCGCCAAGTGTTCTTCACGAATACGTGAGAGCAAGAAGAGCTCGTAGTCCATTGACAATCCAAAGACAACGACAGCAATCAAAATAACAATGGATGTGTCGAGTGTTCCTGTGAGAGTAAATGAACCCACCAACCATTGCAGATGTCCGTCGATAAATACCCACGTGAGCACACCCATCGTTGCGGCAAGAGAGAGCACGTTGAGCAAGACTGCCTTGATTGGCAAGATGATGGATCCGGTGAAGATAAAAATCAGAACAAAGACACTGAGTGCAATCCATCCAAGTGCCCAAGGAAGAGTGGATGAGATTCCATCTTGTGAATCTGTGTAGTCAGCTGCAACGCCGCCTACCAAAGTTCCATCTGGAGAATCAAGATCGCGGATGTCATGAATCATCTTCTGAGCTTCGAGAGTCCGGGGGAGCATAGATTCATAAGCAATAATGCGAATATCCTCACCATAAGTTTGTGGCGGTGCCACGGCAACAATGCCTTCTACCTTTGCAAGATTGGCAGAGTAGGTAGCAATCTCAGCATCCTTACCTACGCCGCCCATAATAATTATTTCAACTGGGTTAGTAGTTTGACCAGAGAAGCGATCTGCTTGAACAGCTACTGCAACCGCTGCAGGATTACTTGCAGGCAAAATACGTGAATCACCTTGAGAGAATGCAATGTTTTTCAGCGGTGCAGCAAAAATTCCAAGAACGATGAGCGCCAATACAACGACTGCTACTGGGCGACGCATCACAATACGAGCTGTCTGAGCCCAACGCCCATCATCTTTAGGGGTAATTGCAGACCTACGAACAACGCCTTTATCTATCTTGTTACCGACAAGAGCCAAGATTGGTGGAAGTCCAAAGAGCGCGCCAGCAACTGCAAGTGCAACAACTGAAACACCCGCATAACCAAATGATTTAAGGAATGGAAGCGGGAAGAAGGTGAGAGCAAGTAGTGTCACAAAGACTGTCAGACCTGAGTAGAAAACTGTTTTACCAGCAGTCTTCAACGTTGTGATGATCGATTCCTCGACATCCTTACCGTGATGCAACTCTTCGCGGAAGCGGTTAACCATCAAGAGTGCGTAATCAATACCGAGTCCAAGGCCCATACCTGTAGTTAGGTTGAGTGCATAAATACTGACATCGGTAAAGAGAGTGAAGAGATAGAGAATAAAGAAGGCACCAAGAATTGCTGAAACACCAACGACCAAAGGCATTGCAGAGGCAACCATCGCACCAAAGACAAAGACCAGCAGGATAAATGTTGCAGGGATGGAGATTGCTTCTGCAATGGCTAAATCCTTTGAAATCTTCTTATTGATTGCATTGCCAACAACACCGACTCCACCTGAATACAGCGTGAAACCGTCAACTTTGCCGTCGTAGTTCTCTTGGAAATATGCACCCAGCTTTTCACTCTCTGGAGAAAATGCATCAGCTTGGCTATAGACAAGTATGTAACCGGCTTTGCCATCCTTAGATTTAAAAGTTTGCTCACCGCCTGAACTCCAATAAGAAAGAGTTCTGCTGACACCATTTTCTTTTGCCATCTTTGCTTCAAGAGCAAGAGCGCGCTGAGTTACTGCGGGGTCAGTTATATCGGTGTCACCTGCATCAACTACGACAACAATCGTTGGGTCTGCAATCTTGAGAGTGTCGGTGATGTAGGTATAAACCTTGTATGAATCGCTATTTGGATTTGAGTACCCGCCTGAATCAAGTCGGTTGAAGACTGTAGATCCAATTCCGCCTGCGGCAAGAATTCCGATGACGAAGAGGATTACAGCAGCTTTACGGCGGCGGTACATGAAGTGGCCAAGGCGTTCGAACATAGGGTTAAGTATGTAGGATGGCGTTATTCGGTTCTAATTCTAAACAGGAAGGTTTACGCATGAGTGATGTGTTTCCTACAACACCTGATGATGAACGCGACCCTCGTGAAGACCAAAAGGAAGATAAAAAGCGAGAAGAAGAGATTAAGGGCGATAAGCCCCCACACCACGGCTAGCTTTTATCAGTTGTTGCTGCAGGTTTTGTAACAGAATCAGTTTTATAGAAACCAGATCCTTTAAAAACAACTCCGACTGCCGAATACACCTTGCGAACTTCACCCTTACATTCAGGGCATTCAGTAAGTGGTGATTCTGAAAATGACTGGAAAGCCTCAAAGGCATGGTCACACGCAACGCATGCATATTGATAGGTAGGCAATGTGTGACCTTTCTCTTCTCGGATATCTATGCCTAAGTCTAAAGAAGTGAGACGATAGGTGCGAATCCGCAGGGGTTCTGAGCACAATCGCCGATGTTTAAGAGGAGCATGAAGACTATGAAGAAGGTCAGCGCTATTGCAGTGGTTATAGGAGCAATTCTCTTCACGCCAACAGCTGCCTTTGCTAACTCTCTCGTTGCGACATCTCCAATGTCCGGTGCGACACTTCAAAGCGCACCGAGTGCAATTACCGTCACCACTGAAATTGCTCTCATGGATGCGGGTAATGAAATCTCTGTCACTGATCCAACGGGAGTTCGTGTCGATGATGGCGCGCTCACCATTGATGGAGTCAATGCCGTCATTGGTTTGAAGCAATTAGTGAAGACTGGGATATATACAGTCAATTATTCCTTGCTTGCTGAAAACGACGTACCACTTGTTGGAAAATTCACCTTTAATTTCGCTGAGCCAACGGTGATTGCAACAACTGCTCCTGCACCTACAAATGCACCAACTCCTTCAGGAAATAACCTTGGAACAACAATCTTTGTTCTTGGCCTTCTTGTAGCGGCAATTGTTGTGACTGTTGCACTCTCTCTTTATGCACGAAAGCTCTATCGCGACCGATGAACCTTCTGTCAGGAAATCTGACTGCTGTTGATCCTTTGGTAAGTGCCCTTGGCACACTGAACAAATCAATCTCACTCTTTGCAGCCTTTAGTCTTGTTGGTGTATTACTCTCACTCTCATTCTTCTTAATAGAGCGCGAAGGTAAGTTAGAAGAGAATGCGCTTCGACTTCGCAATATTGGCAAAGTCCTTGCTGGAGTCTGGTTTCTTACCAGCGCCTTTCAAATCATTATCACCTTAGCCAATATTTTGGGAACTTCTCTTGGTTCAGCCCTCGATTCAACAACGCTAAGTTCATTTGTGCGCCAGATTGATCTGGGCAGATTCCTTGCATTTCAAACTTTCCTCGCAGGCGTTGTCTTGATCAGCCTTACCTTTCTTCGACGAGTATTGCCTGCAACTGTTCTTCTTGGAATCTCATTACTCGCACTTGTTTCACCAGTCTTTCAAAGTCACTCAGCATCAAGTGGATCGCACTCTTTAGCTATCGGGTCACTAGTGATTCACGTTGTTGCACTCTCGCTATGGGTAGGTGGGGTTTTTGCTCTTGTTCTGCTCAACGATTCAGATCGCAAAGTAGCGCTGCCTCGCTTTAGCCAGTTAGCTCTCTGGGCTGCAATTGCAGTGGTGGCAAGTGGACTCATTAATGCGTGGACACGACTTAACTTTGCATCCGCGTGGTCTTCTTCCTATGCGCGCATCATCATTGTGAAAGCACTCCTGACTGTTGTACTTCTTGTGATTGGTTACCGCAATAGAAAATCACTTACTCAAGGAGATAAGACGGGATGGAATCTTCTCTCTCGAGTAATCATCGTGGAAGCGTTGATCATGGGAGCCATCGTTGCACTTGGTAGTTGGTTATCGGGTTCTCAACCACCGGCTGGAAAAGATTTGCCATTTAACGCAGCGCTTTCCATTGTTGGTTATCCAACTCCTGCTGCTCCGAATTTCACTCGATTACTGACTCTTTACGATCCAGATGCGCTCATTATTGGAATTCTCATCACACTCGTTGCTCTCTATATCAAGGGTGTAGTGATCTTGAAAAAGCGCGGTGACTCATGGCCTGTGGGTCGCACGGTTGCATTTGCATTGGGAGTTTCGGCAATGGATTTTGCAACAAGTGGTGGCCTTGGCGTGTATGCAAAGTTCTCATTTGAATATCACATGATTGCTCACATGGTTATTGGAATGGTTGCACCTATTGGATTAGTACTTGGAGCACCAATAACGTTGGCACTTCGTACACTCCCACAAGGGCGAACACCTGACGAACGTGGAGTTCGCGGAATGCTGATTGCGCTCCTACATTCGCGCTACTCAATCGTGTTGACCAATCCGATAACAGCTCTTGCCCTCTTTGATGGCTCACTCTTTGTTCTCTACTTCACCGATCTCTTTGGTAATTTGATGCAATCGCATGTGGGTCACCTCTTTATGAATGTGCATTTTCTCTTGGCTGGCTACCTTTTCTTCTATGTCATTATTGGAATCGACCCAAATCCGCGCAAGGTTCCGCACTTATTTCGCATAGTCATTCTCTTTGCTGCAATGAGTATTCATGCATTCTTTGCAATTGCAATCCTTGCCACAACAACGCTTATTGATAAGGGTTACTACGGCTCTCTCAATACTCCATGGCTTGGTGATCTATTGGCTGACCAACATGCAGCTGGATCGATTGCCTGGGGGATGGGTGAAGTTCCCATCATCTTGGCTCTGATTGCAACCTTTATTCAATGGATGCGTGATGATTCACGCGAGGCAAAGCGCATCGATCGCAATGAAGCCCGCATGGCTGCACTGGGTGAACCTGATGAGCTTGCTCAATACAATAAGTACCTGAGCCAACTGCAGAGCCGCGATAAGAAAGAAGGTCAGTCATGAGTTTAGAGAACATATTCACGCTGCCATCTGAATACAACGATCTTCGCGATTCAGTTCGTGCTCTCTCTGAAAAAGAGATTGCACCTCATGCGCATGCAGTAGATGAAGACCATCGCTATCCACAAGAAGCACACGATGCTCTTACCAAGGCCGGACTCTTTGCAGCACATGTGCCCACTGAATTTGGTGGCGATGGCGCTGATGCACTTGCTGCATGCATCATTATAGAAGAAGTGGCACGAGTATGTGCATCATCCTCACTTATTCCTGCAGTGAATAAATTAGGTTCATTGCCACTTATTCTTGGTGGAAGTAAAGAACAGAAAGAACGTTGGCTTCGCCCATTGGCACAAGGTAAAGGTTTTTCTTACTGTCTCTCAGAATCTGAAGCAGGCTCTGACGCATCTGCCCTAAAGACAAAGGCTGAACGCAAAGGCGATGGATGGGTTATCAATGGAAGTAAGAAGTGGATTTCAAATGCAGGAGAATCACATTTCTATACCGTCATTGCTCAAACTGATCCTTCACTTGGATCCAAGGGCATCACAGCGTTCATAGTTGAGAAATCTGATCCAGGTGTTTCATTTGGGGCGCCAGAGAAGAAGATGGGCTTTCGTGGATCTCCCACCCGTGAGGTCTATTTCGACAATGTGAGTATTGGTGATGACCGTCGCATCAGTGAAATAGGTAAAGGTTTTTCACTAGCTATGGACACTCTCGATCACACACGCATCACTATTGCGGCCCAGGCACTTGGAATTGCACAAGGTGCCCTAGATACTGCCAAGAAGTATTCACATGAGCGTAAGCAATTTGGCAAAGAGATCTTTGATTTCCAAGGTGTTCAATTTATGTTGGCAGATATGGCTATCGCTGTTGAGACTGCGCGCCAGATTACCTATGCAGCAGCTGCAAAGAGTGAGAGATTAGATAAGGATCTAAAGTTCTTCTCTGCCGTAAGTAAGACATATGCCACAGATGTGGCAATGAAGGTCACAACAGATGCTGTGCAGATTCTTGGTGGATATGGATATGTATCTGACTACCCAGTTGAGCGCATGATGCGCGATGCCAAACTAACTCAGATCTATGAGGGCACAAATCAGATTCAGCGCATTGTGATTGCGCGCAATCTTCCTTAATTACTACCTTCGAAAGCGCAGAACCAGATCTGGCGTTGCTGCTGCATTGAGCGGTTGATCCCATTCTTGGCGAGGTAAATCTTCACTCGATATTTCATCAGGATGAATCAAACCAATAGACCATGCGCGAAGTTTTGGCAGAGCGCGGTCGTAGTAACCACCACCTTGACCTAATCGATAACCACTTCGGTCAATACGTAGTGCTGGAACAATGACGACATCGATTGTGGCAAGGTCCTTGAAGACATCACCGGCTGGTTCAAGAATTTTCTTCTTGGCAATAAGGCTAGATTTTGATCCATCCCACTTCACCCAATCGAGTTGGTCGCCATTGATTCTGGGTAGTAGAAGAATCTTTCCTGCTTTGATGAGAGCAGTATTTAATGAAGATGTATCAGGTTCATCGCCATAAGACATATAACTTGCGATTATTTTCGCCTGTGAAATTTCAGGGGATGTAGCCAGAAATTGAAAGCTGTGTTCCATGTAACGCTCGTGACGTTCGTGACGATATCGAGTGCGAAGTGCTGACTTTTCTTCGCTCTGACCCATGGAAATCCCCTAGTAGTAAGTGATGTACAAGTAAGGTTAGTGATTATGTCAGAACGTATGCGTGTAGATGAAGTACTTACCTCTCTTCTAGATCTATGCCGTCCCCTTGAGCCCTTTGATATGCCCCTACTTGATGCACACGATGGAACTCTTGCTGAAGATATCTATGCGGGAGAACGTCTTGTCATGAAGGCCGGCAGTCGCATTCGTTCAACCCAGATTGGTTTGGCTGCATCGATTGGACTGGATCATCTTCCTACGCGTCCACATCCACGCGTAGTTGTAATTTCTGCAGGTCCTGACTTAGTTGAACCTGGCATTCCTCTTAAGACCGATGAAGAGTATGAAACTAACTCCTGGTTACTCACAACTGCAGTGCGTGAAGTGGGAGCAGTTGCCTATCGCGTGCACTCAATTCCTGATGATGAGTCGCAATTGCAGAGTGTGATTGAAGATCAGCTAGTACGCGCCGACCTCATCATCATTAGTGGTGAGCGCCACGATGATTCATTTGATCTGATTACTCGCACCTTGGAAAAGATGGGTGAGATTAAGACTGTTGAAATCTCCATTGAATCAAGTGGCCGCCATAATTTTGGAACTATCGGACCCGATAAGACTCCCGTTGTCACACTTCCTGGAGATCCGATTGCTGCATATATCTCCTTTGAACTTCTGATCCGCCCGATGATTCGCACAATGCTTGGCACAGTAAATATCCATCGCCCATCAGTGAAGGCAAAGCTTGAGAAGGCTCTGACTTCTTCCGGTGGTAATCGTTCTTATGTGAGAGCAATTTTGAGTGAAGATGGAAAGTCTGTGGCACCACTGAGTTCTCAAGATGAACAGGCAACGCTTTCGGATGCCAATTGCTTTATTGCAGTTCCTGAAGGTGAAACTAGTTTGTCTGCGGGTGCGCAGGTCACTGTCGTAGTTCTTGAGCGACGTTATCTCTAGGCAGGTGAGTTGATCTCATGTGGCCGGTAACGCTTTATGGTGATGAAATTACTCTTCGCCCGGCGCGTTTTCGAGATCGCACTGCATGGAATGATGTTCGTGCAGAAAATAAAGAGTGGCTCACTCCATGGGAGGCAACCCTTCCTGTGCTTCCGCAGGATTCACCCGCATATGAGAATCAGGGCCGACCATCCTTCTATGAAATGGTCCATCTCCTTCATCGCGAGGCCCGTGCTGGGCGTTCTTACTCATTTCTAATCTGGAATGGATCCAATCTCATCGGCCAGATAACAATGGGTGGCGTTATGCATGGCGCACTTCGTGGGGCGCATATCGGTTATTGGATTGATCGAAACTATGCCAATCGTGGCTTTACTACGCAGGCGGTAAAGCTAGTCACTGCTTTTGGATTCTCTCAAATAGGGCTGCATCGCATAGAGATAAATGTGCGCCCTGAGAATGCCGCCTCCTGCAGAGTTGCCGAGAAAGCTGGGTATGTTCTCGAAGGTGAGCGCAAGGCCTTTTTACATATCGATGGCGCATGGAGAGACCATCTGTCCTATGTAAAGAGCAATGGATTAATTCAGTAAACCCCCCTTGAAATCCACAGAGTTACGCTCAGTCGCCTCTAACCTTTACCCATCATGGCTTCAGGAATTATCTATCTAGCAATTATTGGCATGTGGGTTGCCTATTTTCTGCCACGCTGGGTACATAACAAGAATGAATTCTCCGGTAAGAGCGTCGAACGCTATAAGAGCGCACTCCGAGTAGTTGCAAGTACTACACCAGGTGCACAAATTGGCTCTGGAGCAATTTATACAGATGTAGATCGTGCAGGACGCGTTGCACAGCAACTCATGCGCCGCAGAATTATCTTTTCACTCATTACTACAACACTTATCCTCACAACGGCAGGTGCCATCATGCAGACATTCACATACATCGCAATTGCTATTCCTGTTACTGGTCTAGTTCTCTATATTGCCCATGTTCGTCGTCAAGAAAATAGCGACCGCATCACGCGCCGTCGTATGGATCAATTGCATCGCACTACCGAAGGTGTTTCACATACCAATCTTGCAGATGTGCTTACACATAATTCTCACAGTGAAGTTAAAGTCAATCAAGATCACTGGATTCCATTGTCAGAACGCGAACTCACAGGTGTCACACTTCTTCCTAAGGGAACAGCGCAATCACGTGCTGAGTGGCAACCTAATGAGATTCCAGTTCCAACATATGTAAACGCGCCAAAGGCTGTTCAGTCAAAGCGTGTCCTTGATTTAACCGAACCAGGTAGATGGACTGAAGAGCAAGAGCGCTTAGAACGCGAAGCGCTCGCTGCAGCTGCTCCATCACGCGATGAAGTATTTGATCAACAGCTTGCAGATGAAGCAGTACAGAAGCTTCGCGAAATGCGCGCTGCTAACGAATAGCTAAATCCAGCTCTCAAACCACATGCGTGCATGCCATGCGTCATAGGTGATGAGATCGCCCATATAGAGCGGTAAGAAGTATAAGAAGTTAAAGAAGAGCACGATATATACCCCTGCTACAACAACTTCTCCCAAGCGCCCGTAATTAGTCAGTATTGATCGAGTGCAATAAATGAGTGCAAGAATCAGAAAAGGCTCAAAGACAATTGCATAGAAAGAGAACACCGTGCGCTCTTGGAAGAAGAACCACGGCAGATAACCTGCAGTAATTCCCGTAACAATGACTGTGAGAGCGGGATCTAATCTGTGCTTAGCAATACTGCGAGCCCATAAGCCAAAGACAACCACGATTGCAATTGTTCCAAGCCACCACAACAGCGGTGTTCCTAAAGCAAGGATTTCTTGTGAACAGCTGTCGGCGCCACACCCTTTCGGTGATTCGTAATAGAACGAAGTTGGTCGTCCCATGACAAGCCAACTCCATGGATTTGCTTGGTAGGTGTGTTTTTCAGTTAACCCTGTATGAAAGTCCAACATCTGATGGTGGTAATAGATAAATGAGGTGATGACATTTGATGAGTAATCACGATTCCAACCACGGTTACTAAGGAACCAGCCAGTCCATGATGTTATGTAAACAAGAAGTGGGACTGCGCCAAATTGGCCAATGCGAGCAAGTGTTGGCTTTATCAAATCTTTTCCTGAGTAATGCGTAAATGCTCGGTAGAAACCAATTGCTGCAAATGCGATGATGAAATAGAGAGCGCTCCACTTTGTGGCTAGAGCTAATCCCAGAACAACACCTGTCCACCAGTAGCGTTTTGTCAGGAAGAGATAGGAAGCAAGTAGAACGAAGAATGTTAAGAAATTATCGAGAAGTGCAGTGCGTGAATGCACTAGTGCTAAACCATCAATTGCCATCAGTGCACTTGCAAGTCCAGTCAGAACTGCACTCCTAAAGAGGCGATGTGCAATAAGTGCAATGAGCAGAATCATCAAAGAACCAACAAGGGCTGTTGTAAATCGCCATCCAAAGCCAGTATCGCCAAATACTTGTATACCAAGACCTATGAACCATTTACCCAGTGGAGGGTGCACAATGAATTCAGGTTTTGATCCCGCTACTTCAACGCCATATTTCAGTAAGTCACGGGCGCCATCGACGTAATAGACCTCATCGAAGATAAATCCCTTCACTCTTCCAAGATCTGTAAGACGGAGAATGAAGGAGAGAAGTGCGATGAGTACCGGAGCGATACCAACAACCATATGTAAAGAATATGGGAGGATTCGCATATGGCCCTAGTTCTTGCAGCGACTCCTCTTGGAAATCCGCTCGATGCGAGCCAGCGACTCAAAAATGCAATCGAATCAGCGCAAGTTATTGCCGCTGAAGATTCACGCAGATTTCATCGCTTGGCATCAGATCTAGGTGTGACATTTACAGCGCGCATCATCTCCTTCTTTGAAGGCAATGAGACAGATCGCACGCAAGAGATATTGCAGCTCCTTCGCGAAGGTAAAGAAGTCCTCGTCGTGACAGATGCAGGCATGCCAACCATCAGCGATCCTGGATTTCGCTTGATGCGTGATGCGATTGCAGAAAACCTTCCCACCGTTGTTATCCCTGGCCCTAGTGCGCCAACAATGGCAATTGCGTTATCGGGTCTTCCGACAGATCGCTTTACCTTTGAAGGTTTCGCACCCCGTGCACAAGGCGCCCGCAATACTTTCTATGAGAACCTTCGTTTTGAAGAGCGCACTATGGTCATCTTTGAAGCACCACATCGCCTTCATGAATCACTTGTCGATGCTGCTGCAATTCTTGGTGATTCTCGCAAAGGTGCCATCTGTCGCGAGATGACAAAGACCTATGAAGAAACTATTCGTGGCACACTCGCAGAACTCAGTACGTGGGCAGCAACCAAAGAGGTCCTCGGTGAAATTACACTCGTCATTGCAGGTGTTGAGGCTGGCTCTGCGAACAAGACGGCAGATGATGCCGTTGCTCGTGTTCGTGAATATGAGGCTGCTGGAATGGACCGAAAAGGTGCGATCGCTACAGTCGCCGATGAGTTCGAGCTTCCTAAGAAGATCGTTTATGCAGCCGTAGTCGATGCGAATAAGATGAGCAGATGAAGTCTTTCTACCTGACTACGCCGATTTACTATGTAAATGATGCGCCGCATATTGGCCATGCATATACAACGGTTGCCGGCGATGTCCTTACTCGTTGGCATCGCCAACGTGGTGAATCTGTCTGGTTCCTTACAGGAACAGATGAACACGGTCAGAAAGTTATGCGCACGGCAGAGCAGAACAACGTCGCCCCTCAAGCATGGGTCGATAAGTTAGTTGCTGATGCGTGGAAACCTAATTGGCAAGCGCTTAATATCGCAAATGATGACTTTATCCGCACCACTGAACCTCGCCACACAGAGCGTGTGCAGAAGTTCTTGCAGTCGCTGAAAGACTCTGGCCATATCTATGCCGGTAAATATGAAGGCCCTTACTGTGTTGGCTGCGAAGAATTTAAACTACCTGGCGATCTCATTGATGCAGATGGTGAAAAGCTCTGCCCGATTCACAGCAAGCCCATTGAGCTAGTCAACGAGAACAACTGGTTCTTTAAACTCTCTGAGTTCACGCAACCACTTCTAGATCATTACAAGAATAATCCTGATGCATGCCAGCCTGAGAGTGCTCGCAATGAAGTTGTCTCATTCCTTGAAGGTGGAGTATCAGACCTTTCTATCTCTCGCTCCACATTCGACTGGGGAATTCCAGTTCCGTGGGATACCGATCAAGTTGTCTATGTTTGGTTTGATGCTCTGCTTAACTATGCAACAGCTGTAGGACTTACCGATGCGCCAGATTCTGAAGGTGGCAAGAAGTTTGCAGCCACCTGGCCTGCAGATGTTCACCTGGTTGGAAAAGATATTTTGCGATTCCACGCCGTTATTTGGCCAGCGATGCTGATGGCTGCCGGTATTGATATTCCCAAGAAGGTCTTCGCACACGGCTGGTTACTCGTCGGTGGCGAGAAGATGTCGAAGTCAAAGCTGACAGGTATTGCGCCATCAGATATCACCGATCACTTCGGTGTCGATGCATTCCGCTATTACTTCTTGCGTGCTATTCCATTCGGAAGCGATGGATCTTTCTCTTGGGAAGATATGAGTGCTCGTTACACATCAGAGCTGGCTAATGACTTTGGAAACCTTGCCTCACGCCTTGCTGCGATGATTGAAAAGTATTGTGAAGGCAAAATTCCAGCTGTTGCAAAGGATGAAACTCTTGCACAATCACTACAGGCAACTGTCGATAAGGCAGATGCTGCAATGGTTGCACTTGATTTCCAAGGTGGAATTAATGCTGTGATGGATTACTGCAAGCAGGTCAATGGTTATGTAACTATCAAAGAGCCTTGGATTCTTGCTAAAGATCCAGCAAACCAAGCGATTCTTGAAGAAGTTCTCTATAACACTGCTGAATCTCTTCGCGCACTGGCTGTCTTACTCCACCCAGTAATGCCTGCAACGACTGAGATCTTGTGGGAAGCGCTGGGCGCGAAGGCATCACTAGGTGAGATTGGTAAAAAAGAAATTTCTAAGGTTGCGACCTGGGGTCAGTTGCCACAAGGTGCAACTGTCACTAAGACTCCGGTCTTGTTCCCACGGTTAGAAGTTAAAGAGTAATTTTCTTATGACAGATCGCCACAACCGCGATATCGATCGTCAACCTGCACCACTTCCTGAACCGCTTCCTGTTCCCACGGTAGATGCGCATGCTCATATTGAAATTGTCACCAATGATGCACCTGATTCAGATGCTGTTCGCCAAGTTCTTGATGATGCAAAGTCAGTTAATGTCGATCGCATTGTGCAGGTTGGATATTCGGCAGAACAATCACAATGGTGCGTTGATATGGCAAACGCCTTTCCGGGTCGTGTACTTGCAGCAGTTGCACTCCACCCCAATGAAGCACCAGTCGTCCCTGATTTAGAAGCAGATTGGGCAATCATTGAAAAACTTGCACAAAATCCTCGCGTGCGCGCAATTGGTGAGACTGGCCTTGATTACTTCCGCACAGAACCTGCCCTACGCAAGCGTCAACAAGATTCATTTAAGTGGCATATTGATTTAGCTAAGCGCACCAATAAGGCCCTAGTCATTCATGATCGCGATTCACACGATGATGTTCTCTCTATCTTGCTTGAGGTAGGAGCTCCCGAGAAGACTGTCTTTCACTGTTTCTCAGGCGATGTTGAAATGGCAAAGATCTGCATAGATCGCGGATTTATCCTCTCTTTTGCTGGCACTATGACATTTAAAAATGCGCCCGCTCTGCGTGATGCGCTCAAACTTGTTCCACATGATCAGCTCTTAGTTGAAACTGATTCACCGTTCTTGGCACCGATGCCTCATCGAGGAGCGCTCAATACTCCAGCACAGATTGCCAATATCGTGCGGGCAATGGCCACAGAGCGCAATGAAGATGTGGCAGAGCTTGCAACAGCGCTATCTGTGAATGCCGAGCGCATCTTCGGTTCTTTCGCATGAGCCTTCTAGGAGCTGCAGAGATTCGCGAGCTTGCAGAAGCTCTTGATCTCAAACCTTCCAAATCACTAGGGCAAAACTTTGTTCATGATGGCAATGTCTGTCGCAAGATTGTTCGTACGGCAGGGCTGACAGAAACAGATATCGCACTGGAAATTGGACCAGGTCTTGGATCTCTGACTCTTGCAATGATGGAAGTGGCTCAAGCAGTTGTTGCCGTTGAGATTGATTCCCGCCTTGCCACACAACTTCCTATCACTGCAGCAAAGCATTCAGAGCGAGCAGATATTTTGACTGTGATTAATCAAGATGCGCTTGCCTTAAAAGAACTTCCCGTTGCACCCACTGTCTTGATTGCAAACCTGCCTTATAACGTCTCTGTTCCAGTATTTCTCCATCTTCTTGAAATCTTGCCATCACTGCGTAGTGGTGTCGTGATGGTGCAGGCAGAGGTTGCAGATCGCTTAGCTGCAAAGCCAAATTCAAAAGAGTATGGAATTCCTAGTGTGAAAGCTGCATGGTGGGCTGATGTGACAGGAGCTGGCTCTGTCTCACGCAATATCTTCTGGCCACAACCTAATGTGGATTCAAAGCTTGTAGGTTTCACACGGCGTGCAACACCAGGTGATGAAGAACTTCGTAAGAAAGTATTTGCCATTATCGATCTAGCCTTTGCTCAACGTCGCAAGATGCTGCGCTCTGCGTTGTCATCGATGTATGGAGGCTCTGCTGCCGCAGAAGCTCATCTGACGAAAGCAGGAATTGATCCCACACTTCGCGGAGAAGCACTCGATATCTTTGCCTTCTGCGCAATTGCTAGAGAAGAGTAGAGTTTTCACGTGGCTCATAATTCAGTAACGGTGCGAGTACCTGCAAAGGTTAATTTGCAGCTCTCTGTTGGACCTCGCGAATCAGATGGATTCCACAACCTTGTCTCTGTATTTCAAGCAATCTCCATCTTTGATGATGTCACTGTCACTAAATCCAATCCTGGAAGTGGTGTGACTATCTCTGTCACAGGCGAGCACACACACGGTGTGCCTGAAGATCACTCAAATCTTGCCGTCAAAGCAGCTCAGTTAATCGGGGAGAAGTTTGATTTTGCCGTAGATGTTCATATTGAAATCAAGAAATCGATTCCCGTTGCAGGAGGAATGGCAGGCGGAAGCGCCGATGCTGCAGGAACTTTGGTTGCTATGGATGCACTCTTTCAACTAGAGATCTCACGCGAGGAGCTTCATGCGCTCGGTTCAGAGTTAGGTAGTGATGTGCCATTTATGATTTCAGGTGGCACTGCAATTGGTCAGGGACGCGGAGATCAACTCACTGCTGCACTATCGCGCGGCACATATCACTGGGTATTGGCTCTCTCTAGTGTTGGTTTATCTACTCCTGCTGTCTATACAGAGTGTGATCGCATGCGCGCAGAACTTGATATTGCACCCCCACAAGTTTCAGATGCCTTGATGCAATCCCTGCTTGCTGCCGATAGCGATGCTGTGGGTCGCGCACTCACCAATGATCTGCAGAACGCTGCATGTTCTCTGCGCCCTGCCCTCAGTCTTGTTCTTGAAGTAGGCCGAGATTACGGAGCACTCGGTGCAATTGTCTCTGGCTCTGGACCCACAGTTGCATTCTTGGTGGCCGATGAAGATTCAGGACTTGATTTAGCTGTAGCCCTTACGGCAAGTGGTGTTGTGGGAAGTGTTGCGCGAGCACATGGACCTGTCCATGGAGCAAAAGTTATTTAATTAATTCTCATCGAATTCAGTGACGAGTTTGCTCAATAAATCAGCAAGAAGCTCACGATCTTTAGCAGTCAGTGTTCCTAGCAATTCACGTTCATTCTCAAGCAGACCTTCCAGCGCAGCATCAACAGCGCGCACCCCAGATTTTGTGAGTGTGACAAGTGAGCCGCGACCATCATCCGGATCTTGTTCACGAGTAATCAATTGC
>JAPLBL010000019.1 GCA_026392765.1 Actinomycetota bacterium | reverse complement strand
AAGTTCAACAGTTGCAATTGCGAGCATCTCATCGGATGAGAGCTCTTGCTGTGAGCAACGGGCTAGGATTTTCAGCGCAGGAGAGGTAATTACCTCTTCAATCTTTTCAACACCGACATTATCTAGGCCCACATCCCAGCGCGGAATATAAGCCTTCTCACGGTGGAAGTAATTATGTGATTCCACTGCAAATGAAATTTGGGGAATTGCTGTACGAAGACGGTTTACTGCCTCCAGTTGAGCATTTACTGGGATAAGCCATTCCTCTAAGACTTTATCGTTATGCAAGTCATACAACATTGCACCATTGCCACAGATTGCATTACCAATTCCAAATGCCTCTTTAATCTCAGGCATCCAACGTGGAGGACGGCCTGTCACAAAGAAGATCTGAACGCCCATGGAATGCGCTTTTCTAAAGGCATCAATGGTGCGCTGGGTAATATCGCCGTAGTGAGCGACGATGGTTCCGTCGAGATCAGATGCGATTAACTTTGGGCGGCGCTGGAAATCTTGGTGAACGCTCACGCAAGCTCGAATTTCTTCATTCCAAGGAATGGTTGAAGGGCTGCAGGAACATTTACTGTGCCATCTGCATTCTGATGGTTCTCAAGAATGGCAACAATCATGCGAGGAATAGCTACCAAAGTGCCATTCAGTGTTGCAATCGCCTTGGTGCCTTCTGCATCCTTGTAGCGAATATTCAGGCGACGAGCCTGGAATTCGGTGCAGTTAGAAGTACTTGTTACTTCGCGATAAGCGCCTTGTGTGGGGATCCACGCTTCGATATCAAATTTACGTGTTGCAGATGATCCAAGATCACCTGATGCAACATCAATCACACGGAATGGGATCTCCATCGCGTTCAGGAAATCTTTTTCCCACTGCAATAAACGCTTATGTTCTGCCTTAGCATCTTCTGGCTTACAGAAGGTAAACATCTCAACCTTATCGAATTGGTGCACGCGAATGATTCCACGAGTGTCTTTCCCATATGTTCCAGCTTCACGGCGGAAACATGTTGAGTAACCGGCATAGCGAAGTGGCAACTTATCTGCAGGCAAGATTTCATCCATATGCATGGCAGCCAGTGGAACTTCAGAAGTTCCAACAAGATAGACATCATCTTTTTCAATGCGATAGACATTCTCAGCAGCTTGTCCTAGAAAGCCTGTGCCTTCCATTGCAGCAGGATTAACAAGCACTGGTGGAATTACTGGTGAGAAACCATTCTTGAGTGCACTTTGGATTGCATAGTTAACAAGTGCGAATTCAAGCAGTGCGCCAACCCCAGTGAGATAGTAAGAACGAGAACCTGCAACCTTGGCACCGCGCTCAGTATCAATAGCGCCTAGCAACTTGCCTAATTCGACGTGATCTTTTGGTTCAAAGCCATCTTTAGCAAAGTCACGTGGTGTGCCCACATGTTCAATGGTGACGAAATCTTCTTCACCGCCAATGGGTGCTTCAGTATCAAGCAAGTTGGAAAGCTGAAGAAGTAAAGCCTTTGCCTTCTCTTCAATCTCAGAACGCTTTGTGTCAGCTGCCTTGACCTTGTCTGCTAACTCTTTTGCATTGGCAAGAAGGGCTGCCTTTGCATCACCTGTTGCTGAGCCCACGCTCTTTGAGAGAACGTTCTGTTCTTGGCGCAAAGTTTCAAATTCTGAGAGGGCAGCGCGCTTGATCTCATCGATGGCAATGATCTGATCTACGAGCTCAACGTTTTCCCCGCGGCCCTTTTGAGAAGCACGGACGACATCAGGGTTCTCACGTAGGAACTTGATATCAATCATGAACGCACCTCTCGTGGATAAGAACCTAAGAATCTAATGTCATCGCAGATCTCGCGAAGCTCTTCAATCGAACTACCGACGGGAGCATCCTTGATATGGCCTTCGACATCAATAATGAAATGGTAGTGACCTAGTTCGCGACCTGTTGGACGTGACTGGATGAATGTCAGGTTGACGTCATGTTTTGCAAAAACCTGGAGGATTTCAAGCAAAGCACCCGCATGGTCGATATCGATAAAGACTGCCATTGAGGTGCGATCGTTTCCTGTTGGCTCCGGCATCCATCCCGGCTTTTGAGCACAGATGAATCGAGTGACGGCGCCTGCATTGTCACCAATATTGTCTTGTCGGATTTCTAGTCCGAAATGTTCAGCTGCTGCACTCGATGCAATCGCTGCATCAAGATCGCCCTTGCTCACAGCTTCAGCGGCTGCAGATGTTGAAGCGGTAGGAACAATCTCTGCATGCGGATAGTTGGCTGCAATATATGCACGGCACTGTGATTCAGCATGCGGGTGTGTGCCGATGCGCTTAATTGTTGTAACACCTGGCTTTGTCATAAATGCAAAGGTGACAGGCAAAGTGACTTCACTTGCAATAGTTAGTGGATCTCCACTTGCGAGTTCATCAAGTGTGCGAGCAACAACACCTTCAACAGAGTTTTCGATAGGAACCAGTGCATATTGTGCTTCGCCTTTGCGCACAGCATCGAGAGCTGCAGTGACATTGGCGTAAGGAATCTTCACATCGGTATCGCATGTGATCTTCTTAAGAGCAGCCTCAGTAAATGTGCCGACAGGGCCTAAATAGGCGAATGTATGGCTTTCGGTGGCGCTCACCGGTTAAGGATACCTGAGTACCTCGCGTGCATGTGACGGCATATTTGTGATGAGAAATAACTTTGCCTGAAACCACTGGGTGTTCTTATGCATCAGAAATGTCGTTGAAATAGATGGATCAAGACGTTTCATCTTCTCGATTGCAAACCAACTAAATGACATTACTGATACATCAATCTTTTCAATTCCTTTAGTTGTCTGCAGAGTTTCGACAACGACTTCTTCGATGCGATTGCCCGAAATAACAGGGTGCTTTGTCTCAATGAGCACGCCTTTTTTGTTCTTCACAGCAAAGGCGAGAAACTCACTGAGAGTCAGAATCTGTGGGTATGCACGCGATACCTCTTTATATGTCATCTCGGCAATCAACCCGGGATTTCCTGCGCGCTTGAGCATGCTCGCGTTATGCCAGAGAACGGCAACCTCATCTTTAGTTAATCGGACATCGCACTCAAAACCATCGGCTCCTTGAGCCACCGCGCCTTCATAGGCAGCAAGGGTGAGCTCTGGATAGTCCGCGCTAGCGCCGCGGTGAGCATAGATAAGCATGAGACTTAAGAGTAGCAAAGAGATTAGGCTTACCCGCATGAGCTATTTCGCAACGTCTGCGCGATCTGCCGTTGGCCTTGTTCGAAGTGGCAATGAAGATAGCGGCCTTGCATCATCGCACCTTGTTGCCGTTGCCGACGGAATGGGCGGACATGCCGCAGGTGAAGTCGCATCTAAGATTGCGATTACAACTCTTTCTGAACTCTCTGCAATCTTTACCAATCCAGAGATTGATTCAGAGTCGGCCGATGACATCTATCTCAATGCATCTCACGAGATTGATCAAGCTCTTAAAGTCGAAGTCGCTGAGAACCCACAGCTAGCTGGAATGGGAACAACTCTCACATCTCTATTCCTGCGCAATAACTCAGTAGTGCTGCTTCATATTGGTGATTCCCGTGCCTATCGCCTGCGCGGTAACTCATTTGAGCAGCTCAGCGTTGACCACACTGTTATTCAAGAACTACTCAATCAGGGTGCCATCTCTGAATCAGATATTGCAACCCACCCTCAGCGCTCTGTGCTGACTCAAGTTTTGATGGGTGAAGGAAATCTTGAACTTCCTCTTCCGGTTTTCGAAGGAAAAATTAAGGATCGCTATCTAGTATGCAGTGATGGTTTGAGCTCAGTACTGACTGATAAAGAGATGAAATCTCTTATCAAGGGCAAGGATCGTGATGAGGCAGTCAACGCTCTTATCGATGCAACCTATATCAACGGTGCACCCGATAACGTGACTGTAGTAATTGCAGATCTCGTTGAAGAAGAGCAACCAACTACTACCGAAAAGATAGGAGCAGCCCAATGATGAACTCATTGCTCGGCGGTCGCTATCTACTCGGTCAGATGATTGGCACAGGCGGAATGGCTGATGTTTATATCGCCCAAGATCAACGTCTTTCACGTGAAGTTGCCATCAAGATATTGCGCAGTGATTTAGCAAAAGATCCAGCTTTCGTTTCGCGCTTTCGCAAAGAGGCAAAGGCAGCTGCAGGACTAAACCATCCTGGCATCGTTGCCGTCTATGACTCTGGTGAAGAACCTGCTCCATACATTGTGATGGAACTTGTCTCTGGCCACACGCTACGCGAACTTATTCATCAAGGTGAGCGCCTTCCACTGAATCGCGCGCTCGAGATAACAGAAGGAATTCTTGCAGGGCTTGAATATTCACATGAGCGCCAGATAGTTCACCGTGATATCAAACCTGCAAACGTCATGATTACCGATAACGGTGATGTGAAGGTGATGGACTTTGGAATTGCACGTGCAATGGATGACCTCGGTGCAACACTGACCAGCACATGGAATGTTGTTGGAACTGCGCAATATCTCTCACCTGAACAAGCTGTGGGAGAACCCGCTGATTCACGTAGCGATATCTACTCAACGGGATGTTTACTCTTTGAATTACTGACAGGTGAGCCACCATTTACTGGAGAGACACCTGTATCGATTGCATACCAACATGCATCCAGTACTGCCCCACTAGTGCGCACCTTAAAATCTGATCTGCCTGAAGGTATTGAGATTGTTCTCGCTGTTGCACTCTCCAAGAAACCTGAAGATCGCTATCAAAGTGCACAAGCAATGCTCGATGACATTGCAAAGGTGCGTGCTGGCGAAGAGGTAACAACCAAGATTGCAACAGAGCCATTTATGACACGACGCCGCGCCATCATCTTTGGCGGTTCATTCTTTGCCGCAATTGCCCTATCAATCACAGGCTTACTAATGAGCGGTGGCGGTGCTACTTCAGGGCCAATGGTTCCTAACGTTGTGGGATTAAGTGAAGAGATGGCACGTGCTCTACTTTCTGATTCCTGACAATCTTGTTGGCATGTCACTCATTGATGCGCGATCTGCCCTCACATCCGTTGGTCTTCTTGTCTCTCAAACAATTGCCTCACCTTCAGATCAACCACAAGGAACTGTGCTCGATGTGATGCCTGCAGTGGGATCCGTAACCGAGGCAGGTAGTTCTGTCATTCTCACCATCGCAAGTGGTGAAGTTACGGTCCCGAACTTGATTGGTATCGAAGCTATTCAAGCCAAGACTCTCTTGATTCAAGCAGGCTTTTTGATTAAGGAATTTTATGATTACGACTCAGCACAACCTGCAGGAGTTGTTATCCGACAAGCGCCAGAAGCTTCAACAACTCAAACTATTGGTAAGTCAGTAACAATTACGATTAATAAGCAACCGTAAATTATTTAGAGCTACCCACAACGGGAGATAGTCCAACAGCACGCTTCGGCGCATCAGCATCTCCACATGTAACTAACCAGTTCGCAAGCATGAGATGTCCATGTTCAGTTAAAACAGATTCGGGATGGAACTGCACACCTTCAATAGGAAGAGTTGTGTGTCGCATCGACATCACAACTCCTGATTCAGTAGATCCGGTAATTTCAAGAACTGCAGGAACGGTGTCACGTTCTACTGCTAATGAATGATAACGAGTGGCTGTAAAAGGTGAAGGAAGATTTGTTAGTACACCTGCACCGTTATGAATTACTTGTGAAGTCTTTCCATGAAGAAGCTCTGGTGCACGAGAGACAATTGCACCGAATGCTTCACCGATTGCTTGGTGGCCTAGACATACTCCAAAGAGTGGAATGGATTTCTCTGCGCAGTAATTAATCATCGCAATACTGACACCCGCTTTATCGGGAGTGCCAGGTCCTGGTGAGATCAAGACCCCGTCGTGTTTGCCGGCCTCACTCGCCTCGACTTCATCATTGCGAACAACGGTGCACTCAGCGCCCAATTGCTGCAGATACTGCACCAGATTGAAGACGAAGGAGTCATAGTTATCGATGACGAGGATTCGAGCCATGCCGTAATTGTGCTGTAACCTAGGCCCCATGCCAAAGTCGAAATTGCGTAAGAAGGTTCAGGAGCAGCACGCTCACGAAGAACAGCATCATTTTGAGGAAGAATCACCAATCCTCGAGAGTCCATCGTGGCTTGCACCCGTCATGGTCGCTAACTTCCTCATCGGCCTCTTCTGGATTGTTGTCTTCTACGTCAGCCAGACTGCATATCCAATCCCAGGCATCGGTGCATGGAACATGATCATTGGATTTAGCTTTATTGCAGTTGGTTTCTCACTCGCAACTAAGTGGCGTTAAAGAACTTTTAACGCAAGGCTTACTCCTATGGGAAAAAATGTAAAGCGTCAGTTCCCAAAACCATCTGAACTTGCTCCTCTGCTTAAGTTTTCCTTGCCTACCCTTCGTCGCAAGAAGCGCCGCCTTGAGCAGGCTTACACAATCTGGGATCTGCGCGATATCGCAAAGCGCCGCACACCTAAAGGTCCATTTGATTACACCGATGGATCTGCAGAGAGTGAAGTAAGCCTCGAGCGAGCACGTCAGGCATATCGTGACCTCGAATTCATTCCAAGCATTCTTAAAGATGTATCTACCGCTGATTTAACGCGCACCTCTCTCGGTGAAACATTCTCAATGCCAGTAGGTATTGCTCCAACTGGTTTTACTCGCATGATGCAGACTCAAGGTGAAATCGCTGGTGCAAGGGCTGCGGAAAAATTTGGAATTCCATTTACTCTCTCAACTCTTGGAACAAGCACAATCGAAGATGTAGTTGCTGCTGCCCCTGATGGTCGCAACTGGTTCCAGTTATATATGTGGAAAGATCGCGAAGGCAGCATGGCACTCGTTGAACGTGCAAAGCGTGCTGGCGTTAAAAACCTAATGCTTACCGTTGATGTTCCTGCAGCAGGACAACGTATTCGTGATTACCGCAATGGACTTACCGTTCCTCCACGTTTAACTGCAGGAACAGTTATTAATGCAATCCCGCGACCTGCATGGTGGATTAACTTCTTAACCACACCTTCTATTGAATTTGCATCAATGAAGAATTGGGAAGGAACTGTCGGCGAACTCCTTGATTACATGTTTGACCCAACAATGACTTGGGAGGATCTCAAGTGGATTCGCGAGCAGTGGGACGGCACTTTGACCGTTAAGGGAATCCAAAACCTTGAGGATGCGAAGAAGGCTGCAAAGTTAGGCGCTGATGCAATTCTTCTCTCAAACCATGGCGGTCGCCAGCTCGATCGTGCTCCAGTGATGTTGCACCTACTTGCAGATATCAAGAAGGAATTTAAGAAGGATTACGAGATCCACATCGATACCGGAATCATGCATGGCGCAGATGTATTGGCGGCTGTGGCACTCGGTGCTCAATTTACTTATGTGGGCCGTGCATACCTTTATGGCCTGATGGCTGGTGGGCAAGATGGTGTTGAGCGCGCCCTGGAAATTATGCGCACCCAAATGGTTCGCAATATGAAGTTACTTGGTGTCAATTCACTTGATGAGTTAACACCGAAGCATGTCCGCTTCCTAAATCGTCAATAACGATTACTCTAGCGTTCATGAAGTTAGCGCTTGCAAGCATCTCCTATCTCATCACTGTATTTGCATTAGTCCTGCTTGCAATTCGAGTTCGCCAACTCATCGCTATCTATAAGAAGCAGCAACCGGATCCAACTCGCAGCAACGATAAATCTGCGCGCTTTAAGAACATGCTCAAAGAAGTTCTAGGTCACACCAAGATGCTTAACTTCACAGGAAGTGGAATTGCACACTGGTTTGTCATGATTGGTTTCGGTGCACTCTTTGGAACTCTCGTTACTGCATATGGTCAAGTAATCAACCCAGAATTCGCACTTCCCATCATTGGCCACTTTGTTGGGTATGAACTCTTTGCAGAAGTCATTGCAGCCTTAACTGGTATCAGCATTGTTACCCTCATTGGAATTCGCCAAGTAACTCGCTTTAGAATGCTCAATCGCTTTAGTGGTTCTGGAATGGGTAAGGCGTATTACGTTGAAGCAACGATCTTGGCTGTTGTCTTCTGTGTTATTGCACTACGTGGATTAGAAGGTGCACTCGCTGGTGAAACGAGTTGGAACTGGCATTATGCAATCTCTTCGCCTGCAGTTGCTGCTTTCAATTCAATGTCCACTGCATCCATTGAAAGTGCGGTTGTTATTGTTGCAACACTCAAGATTGTTGTTTCAATGACTTGGTTTATTGTCATTGCATCCAATCTCACCATGGGTATTGCATGGCACCGCTTCTTAGCTTTCTTTAACATCTACTACAAGCGCAATATTGATAAGCCAGCACTCGGTGCACTGCCTGAAATGCTTTCCAAGGGAAAGCCTGTTAACTTCGAAGATCCTGCAGAAGATGATGTATTCGGTCTTGGCACACGTGGAGATATCTCCTGGAAGGGCTTGCTGGATATGACCAGCTGTACTGAGTGCGGCCGGTGCCAATCTCAGTGCCCTGCTTGGCACACAGATAAGCCACTCTCTCCCAAGCTTTTGATTATGGCGATGCGCGATCACGCAATGGCAAAGGTTGTTGAGACTGAGAACCTTGTTGGTGAGAACGCACCTATTGATCTTGATGTCCTCTGGTCCTGCACATCATGCGGTGCCTGCGTTGAAGAGTGTCCAGTAGATATTGAACACGTTGATCACATCGTGAATATGCGCCGCTTTCAAGTACTTGTTGAATCTGAATTTCCGACAGAGCTTGGTGGGACATTCCGCAATCTTGAAAAAGCAGGCAATCCATGGGGTGCCAATAAGCAAGATCGCGAAGGATGGATTGCAGAGTGTGACTTCCCTGTGCGCGTTGTCAGTGGCGAATTGCCTGAGGAAGTTGAGTACTTATTCTGGGTTGGATGCGCTGGCGCATATGAAGAGCGTGCAAAGAAGACAACCAAGGCAGTTGCAGAACTTCTGCATATGGCTGGTGTGAACTTCGCAGTTCTTGGAAAGCGCGAGACTTGCACGGGAGATCCCGCACGTCGCTCAGGAAATGAATTCCTCTACCAAATTCTTTCGCAAGAAAATATTGCAACATTCAATGAAACTTTCGGTGATCGCCCTAAGGGGAAGAAGAAAGTTGTTGTTACCTGTCCTCACTGCTTCACAACCATCGGTCGCGATTATGCACAGAGTGGCTTTGAACTTGAGATGCTACACCACACACAACTTCTCAATACTTTGATTAAAGAAGGACGCCTGAAGCCAAGCCCACATAAGTCAGATAAGAAGCTGACATATCACGACCCCTGCTACCTCGGTCGTCACAATCAAATTTATGCACCACCGCGCGAACTACTGCAAGCAAGTGGTTGCGATGTGGAAGAGATGCCACGTAATCAAGAACGCTCATTCTGTTGCGGTGGTGGCGGTGGTCGCATGTGGATGGAAGAGAAGATTGGTACACGCATCAACCTCAATCGCGTTGATGAAGCAATTGACACTGGTGCGCAAGAAGTTGCTGTCGCATGTCCGTTCTGTCGCATCATGGTTGGTGATGGCATGGTCGCCCGTCAATCAGATGTTGAAGTACTCGATGTTGCGCAGATTTTACTTAGGAACGTGAAGAGCTAAGTAATACCTTTGTTATCGCAAGGCCGGCAATAAGTCCGCCAAGGTGTGCGCGCCAATCAACTCCACCGATAGTAAAACCGAGAACAAAGTTAAGTCCGATGATGACAAGGGTGCTCTTCACTTCTGCACCAATTCTTCGCCCGATGATTATCCATGAGCCAAAGAGGCCAAAGACAGCGCCCGATGCCCCGATGGAGTAACCGTTATAGCCAAGAAACATTGCAGATGCGATAGATCCACCGATGAGGGATACAAAGAAGATAATCAAAAACTTGCTTCGCCCAAGGAGCGTTTCAATCGGTGTTCCAAGTGAGTGCAAAGCAATCATGTTGAAAGCCAAGTGAATCGGAATTGTGCTCGAGTTATCGTGAATCAAAGCAACGGTGAGAAGTCGATACCACTCATTCGTTACCTTAAGTAGATCGATTCCATAGAGTGCAAAGGTTCCAATAATCCCTGAATCAACGAGTTCCCAGAGATAAAAGGCGCAGATAACAGTGATCAGCGTTAGGACTGCTGACCGCTGCTTCATGCGTGGCATTAATTAAGCGATAGTGACGCTATTGATAACAACTGGTGTCACAGGCTTATCTTGCGCACCTGTTGGTGTTGCACCAATCTTGTCAACGACAGCTTGTGATGCTGCATCTTTTACTTCACCGAAGATTGTGTGCTTGCGGTTGAGCCATGTTGTTGGGGCAACAGTGATGAAGAACTGTGAACCATTTGTTCCAGGTCCTGAGTTAGCCATTGCAAGGATGTATGGGCGATCGAATTGAAGTTCTCCATGGAATTCATCTGCGAACTGGTAACCAGGTCCGCCGAATCCCTGACCAAGTGGATCTCCACCTTGGAGCATGAAGCCAGCGATGACGCGGTGAAAAATTGTTCCGTCATAAAGCTTCTCTGTTGACTTCTTACCTGTGCGTGGATCAGTCCACTCTTTAGCTCCTGTTGCAAGACCGACAAAGTTTTCTACAGTCTTTGGTGCGTGATTAGGGAAGAGCTCGATGACGATATCGCCAAGGGATGTGTGAAGGGTTGCTGTTGATGTCATTGGGGAAGTTTAAGGGTAATTTCGCTCAATTCTTTCTAGTTTTCTCCCATAGAATGTGATTTGGGCAAAGGAGAAATGATGAGTTCGTGGGACATTGCACAAGCAAACCTGACATCCGTGGGAGTTCTCGCCTTTATATTCGGCTTCATCGCATCTCGCATCAAGAGTGATGTCCGGTTGCCAGAGTCCATCTATGGTTTTCTCTCGATTTATCTCCTCCTTGGTATCGGCTTGAAAGGTGGGCATTCACTTAAATCATCCAGCCTCTCTGTGTTAGCGGCTCCTGCTGCAACGACAGTTATTTGTGGGCTTGTGATTCCCATTCTCGCATTCATGATTTTGAAATTTCTTAAAGGTTTAAACGATATCGATCGAGGCTCAATCGCAGCGCATTATGGATCAACCTCCCTTGTCACTTTTTCAGCTGCAATACTCTTTCTGGAGAGCAATTCAATATTTGTTGAAGGCTTTGCTCCCGCACTCCTTACTCTGATGGAGATTCCAGGGTTAATTGCAGGCATCTATCTTGCGTCAAGATCTATGACAACAAAGGTTAGTTGGACTGCAACAATAAAAGAGGTTCTACTCGGCAAGACTGTTTTGCTTTTGATTGGTGGCTTATTCATCGGATTTATTACAAGTTCCGAAGGTTATGAAAAAGTAAGCCCGTTCTTTGTCGATTTGTTAAGTGGTTTTCTCGTTCTCTTCTTATTACACCTTGGTTATCTCGCAGGAGTGAACATCTTAGAAATTCGAAGAGTCGGTGCGCCGCTAGCAATATTCGGAATTCTTTTCCCTATTGCAAGTGGGGCCATTGGTGTTGGTGCTGGAACGATGATTGATTTAAGTGTTGGTGGAGCCACAATGCTTGGCGTTCTCTGCGCGAGCGCTTCTTATATTGCAGCACCAGCGGCAGTCTCTGTGGCTCTTCCTCAAGCAAGCCCAACTATCGCTCTCATGTCGAGTATTGGAATTACTTTTCCCTTTAACTTGATTCTGGGAATCCCGATCTACTTTAGATTTGCAGAGTTGATCGGGTATGTGGAGACCAGGGGAATCGAACCCCTAACCTCTGCCTTGCAAAGGCAGCGCTCTACCAATTGAGCTAGGTCCCCGTATTAGAACGGGTGGGCCCAGGTGGACTTGAACCACCGACCTCTTCCTTATCAGGGAAGCGCTCTAACCAGGCTGAGCTATGGGCCCGCAAACGAACTTTCGAACGTGAGCAGAAGCGCAAGGTTACTTGAAATTCATCAAGGAGCCAAAACGGCTAAGCCATAACTACAGGCGTGAACCCTACTACTTTTGCGGAGAAATCTCATCTTCGCTGTTGCAGGTCACAGATAACAGGGTGGCACCTTCATCGAGGTTGACCAGGCGAACGCCCATTGAGTCACGCCCAGTTTGGCGCACTTCAGCAGCTGGGGTGCGCATCACGGTTCCAGCAGATGTGATCGCCAGAATTTCATCGCTATCAACTAAAACAAGTGCTGAGACAAGAGTTCCGCGAGAATCTTCATCAATCTTTGCAGCCTTGATTCCAATTCCACCGCGACCTTGTAAGCGATATTCATCAATTGGAGTCTTCTTGCCATAACCACCATCGGTGGCTGTAAAGACAAATGCACCCACAGATGTTTGCGCATCCACTCGTGACATGGTGAGCAGTTGATCGCCTGCGCGGAACTTCATACCTATGACACCTGATGTTGATCGACCCATTGAACGAAGTGATTCATCATCTGTTGTAAAGCGCAGTGACATCGCCTTCTTTGAAACAAGTAACAACTCATCGCCATTACGAACAAGGGATGCAGAGACAACTTCATCTCCTGGCTTAAGTGAAATTGCAATCAATCCACCTGTGCGAGGTGAGTCGTATTCAGAGAGCGGAGTCTTCTTCACAAGACCATTCTTTGTTGCAAGAACTAAGAATGGTGCTGCGTTGTAATCCTTAAATGAAAGTACTTGTGCAATCTGCTCATCGGGCTTAAATGCCATCAAGTTAGCAACGTGCTGACCACGGGCATCACGACCTGCATCGGGAAGCTCATGCACCTTGGCGCGATAGACGCGACCTTGGTTGGTGAAAAAAAGTAGCCAGTCGTGGGTAGAAGCCACAAAGAAGTGATCGACAACGTCATCTTGCTTAAGCGCTGCACCCTTTACGCCACGACCACCGCGACGCTGTGATTTATAGAGATCAGCGCTGGTGCGCTTTGAATATCCGCCGCGAGTAATAGTGACAACAGCATCATGATCTGGAATTAGATCTTCTGCAGAGAAATCACCTTCGCTTGCAACAAGCTGTGTACGGCGCTCATCGCCATACTTTGCGATCAAATCTGAAAGCTCTGTCTTGATAATTTCGCGCTGTTTAGCCTCTGATGCCAAGATTGCATTGAGTTCGATGATGTCAGCCATCAAGCCTTCATACTCATCATTGATCTTCTGACGCTCAAGAGCTGCAATACGACGCAACTGCATATCAAGAATTGCATTTGCTTGAATCTCATCAACATCAAGGAGCTTCATCAAACCTGTGCGGGCTTCCTCCGGTGTCTTTGATGCACGGATAAGTGCAATCACAGCATCGAGTGCATCAAGTGCCTTGAGGT
>JAPLBL010000086.1 GCA_026392765.1 Actinomycetota bacterium | reverse complement strand
ACGTGGCGTTGCAATTGTTTGGTCACTAGGTGGCGAGAAGCAGATTGAAGGAATCCGTCGTGCACGTGCTGCACGCGAAGTCCGCGATCTCGATCACGCTAAAGAGATCAAGACAACTCTTGAAAAGGCAACAGTGACTGTCAAGGTAAAGACCGGCACAGCTGGTCGCCTCTTCGGTTCTGTGACAGATAAGGACATTGCAGCTGCAATTAAGTCAGCTACAAGCGTTGATATCGATCGCCATAACCTCAAGACATCAGGACATATCAAAAAGACAGGAACTCACACAGTAAAGGTCTCTCTTGCACATAACATCGTTGCAACAGTCTCACTCACTGTCGTCTCTGCCTAATTGATGTAATTAGTTCTAAAGAGAAAGACCCGTCGCTATATGCGGCGGGTCTTTCTTATTTCACTCACCTGTTCACTATGTGAGAAGTTGATAATTACTTTTCTCCACAAGGGTGTGCACTTCTATCTAGTGCATGACCTGCACCTTTAGTGAGTGCTGGCACCAATCGCGTACTTACCCACATTTCATCAACACCTTATGCACAGCAATACACGCTTATCCACCTACTTATGCACACCTTTATCCCCATCACGATCGAAGCTTTCTCGCTTAAGGAGAGCCACAGACATACCTTTGCCCCGTTGGAGCCCGCATTCACGCCTTCTTAAGAGGTGTGAAGGCTGTCCGGGCCACGCTGACTTCAACCCAAATTTCTCGCATGTAACGAGTGATGTCAGTGGTCTAGAGGAAGGTATGTCGCATGAGTATTGCAGAACTACCTAACAACTCTCGAGGCGCTGCCACCTTTAATACAGTCGGTGCAGAGTATGAGCGCACACCACCACAAGATCTACAAGCAGAACAATCTGTTCTCGGTGGAATGTTGTTATCAAAAGATGCAATCGCAGATGTTGTTGAAGTATTACGTGAACGCGATTTCTATCGCCCAGCACATGAACTTATCTATGATGCAATTCTTGATCTCTATGGTCGCGGAGAACCCGCAGATGCGGTCACTGTTGCATCAGAGCTCACAAAGCGCGGTGAGATAGCACGCGCAGGTGGTGCGCCATATCTACATACTCTTATCTCATCTGTTCCAACTGCAGCTAATGCTGGTTACTACGCAAAGATTGTTCTTGAACATGCAATCATGCGCCGCCTTGTTGAAGCTGGAACAAAGATTGTTCAACTTGGCTATGACCAAAATGGTGAAGTCGATGATGCAGTAGATGCTGCGCAAGCAGAAGTTTATGCAGTAACAGAGCGACGATCATCAGAGGATTATGTGCAGCTCAGTACTTTGCTACCTGCAGCCCTTGATGAAATCGAAGCGATCTCTAAAGGTATTGGTATTGAAGGTGTGAAATCTGGTTTCCGCGATCTCGATGCGCTCACACATGGTTTTCATCCGGGCAACATGATTATTCTTGCGGCTCGTCCTGCGGTTGGTAAGTCAACGCTCGGTCTTGATATTGCGCGCCATGCTGCCATTCACGAGAATCAAGCAGCTGTCATTTTCTCTCTCGAAATGTCGAAATCTGAAATCACGATGCGTATGCTCTCTGCTGAGGCACGCGTGGGTCTTAACAATATTCGCTCAGGACAACTTAGTGATGATGAGTGGGCAAAGCTTGCTCGTCGTATGGGTGAGATCTCTGATGCACCGCTCTTTATCGATGATTCACCAAATCTTTCGATGATGGAGATTCGTGCAAAGGCCCGTCGCCT
>JAPLBL010000004.1 GCA_026392765.1 Actinomycetota bacterium | reverse complement strand
GCGCTCTGGGCCATCAAGAGTCACCTTGCGGATTCGAACAACAGCTGGAGTTACTTCTACGCACTCATCTTCACGACAGAATTCGAGAGCGCCTTCCATGTTCAGCTTCTTAGGTGGAATCAACTTTTCAGAATCATCTGTGCCTGATGCGCGCATATTGGTGAGCTTCTTCTCACGAACACAGTTGACATCCATATCATCGGATCGTGAATTCTCACCGATAACCATGCCTTCATAGACTTCATCACCTGGTTCAACGAAGATTGAACCGCGCTCTTGAATACCAGCCAGTGCATAGGAAGTCACTGCGCCAATACGGTCTGAGACAAGGGAACCTGTTGCACGTGTGCGAAGTTCTCCATACCAAGGTTCATATGAATCAAAGACGTGGTGGAGCAAACCTGTTCCACGAGTTTCAGTTAAGAACTCAGTACGGAAACCAATAAGACCACGGGATGGAACCTTGTAGTCAAGACGGATCCAACCGGTTCCGTGATTAACCATCTGCTCCATACGGCCCTTACGAAGTGCCATCAACTGAGTGAGAACACCTCAGTAATCTTCAGGTGCATCAATTGTCAGATGTTCCATCGGCTCATTAAGTTTTCCATCAATCATCTTGGTAACAACCTGTGGCTTACCCACTGTGAGTTCAAAGCTTTCGCGCTTCATGATTTCAACCAACACTGCTAGCTGAAGTTCTCCACGACCTTGAACTTCCCATGTGTCAGGACGTTCTGTATTCAGAACACGAAGTGAGACGTTACCGACCAACTCTTTATCAAGACGATCCTTAACTTGGCGCGCAGTAAGCATCTTGCCGCTCTTGCCCGCAAGTGGTGATGTGTTAATACCGATTGTCATCGAGATAGATGGCTCATCAACTGTAATCAGTGGCAGAGCATGTGAATTCTCAAGGTCTGCAAGGGTTTCACCCAAAGTGATTGTCTCAATGCCGGCAACAGCGATGATGTCGCCAGGGCCTGCCTCAAGTGCTGGAACACGTTCGAGTGCTTCAGTCATCAAAAGTTCTGAGACTTTCACGCGCTCTACTGTTCCATCTGTCTTAATCCATGAAACTGTCTGGCCCTTCTTAATCACCCCTTCGTGAACGCGGCACAAAGCCAAGCGTCCAAGGAATGGAGAGGAGTCAAGGTTTGTCACGTGTGCTTGAAGTGGTGCACCTTCGTGATAAACAGGAGCTGGAATTGCAGAGAAGATAGTGTCGAAGAGAACATCGAGGTTCTCTTCCTCTGGCATTCCACCATCTGCAGGACGAGTCAGCGATGCACGACCTGCCTTAGCGGATGCATAGACAACAGGAAATTCAATCTGCTCTTCGTTAGCATCGAGATCGAGGAAGAGTGCATATGCCTCATCAACAACTTCTGCAATACGTGAGTCAGAACGGTCAACCTTATTAATAAGGAGAATGACGGGAAGGTTCTTCTGTAGCGCTTTACGCAATACGAAGCGTGTCTGTGGAAGTGGACCTTCTGATGCATCGACAAGAAGGATTACTCCATCAACCATCTCAAGACCACGTTCAACTTCACCACCGAAATCTGCGTGGCCTGGTGTGTCAATGATGTTGATGACAGTGTCACCGCGACGAACAGATGTGTTCTTCGCAAGAATCGTAATTCCCTTTTCGCGTTCTAAATCCATCGAATCCATCATGCGATCTTGACCTTCTTCTTGCTTCTTATAAGCAGCAAAGGCTCCGGATTGCCACAACATCGCATCAACGAGTGTTGTTTTACCGTGGTCAACGTGAGCGATGATCGCAACGTTGCGAAGGTTGTCACGGGTCTTCTTAGGAAGACCTTTCAGGTGTGCCTGATTAAGTCGTGCTCGGGCTGTGTTTAGGGCTGGGTTATTAGACATTGAATCTGAACTCCACTACGTCTCCGTCTTGCATGATGTATTCCTTGCCTTCCATACGGACCTTGCCCTTTGCTTTCGCATCGACCATTGTGCCCGCTTCTACCAAGTCGGCAAAAGAAACGATTTCAGCTTTAATGAAACCTTTTTGGAAATCTGTGTGAATGACGCCGGCAGCCATAGGTGCGGTGTCGCCTTTATGAATAGTCCAAGCGCGTGCTTCCTTTGGACCTGCTGTTAAGTAAGTTTGAAGACCAAGAGTGTCAAAGCCAACGCGAGCAAGAGTTGCAAGGCCCGGTTCAGTTAAACCAATGGCCTGCAAAAGCTCGAGTGCATCTTCATCTGAGAGTTCTGCAAGTTCTGCCTCTGTCTTTGCATCCAAGAAGATTGCTTCAGCTGGGGCAACCAGTGCTGATAACTTCTTTCGAAGATCATCATCTGCAAGCTCTGCAGCATCAACGTTAAAGACATAGAGGAATGGCTTTGCGGTAAGTAAGTGAAGTTCGTGGAGTAATTCGCGATCAATCTTTGATTGTGACAATGGCTTTCCAGATTGCAACCACTCGTTCGCTTCTTTGACCGCCTCTAGAATTGGCGCCTTCTCTTTAGCAACGCGCGCCTCTTTCTCAAGTCGCGGGATTGCCTTCTCAATAGTCTGTAGATCTGCGAGCGCAAGTTCCATATTGATTGTTTCCATGTCACTGGAAGGATCGATACGACCATCAACGTGAACAACATCTCCATCGGTGAAGACGCGGATGACCTGACAGATGGCATCAGTCTCACGGATATTGGCGAGGAACTTATTGCCAAGGCCAGCACCTTCTGATGCACCCTTCACAATTCCTGCGATATCAACGAAGGAGAGAGCCGCGGGGAGAAGCTTTTCAGAGCCGAAGATTGTGGCGAGCTTGGCTAAACGCTCATCCGGAACGCCCACGACGCCGACATTGGGCTCGATAGTGGCAAAGGGATAGTTAGCGGCCAAGACATTGTTCTTGGTGAGAGCATTAAAAAGGGTCGACTTTCCGACATTCGGAAGACCGACGATTCCAATAGAGAGGCTCATAAGTAGGACAGCCTACGGGGAATTGTCAGTGCCTCCTGCCACGATTGCCCCATGTCCAGCGCACTCGTGACCTTAATAACTCTGATTATCGGCCTCTTTCTTGGATTGGGCCTTGGTATCTGGATTTCACGGATGAAAAATACTTCCTCCTCATCTCATTCATTGGCACAAGAACTCAACGATGTGAAGGTCTTGCTCAAAGCATCTGATGATCGCCTCAAAGCTGCTGAGGCAAAATCTGAAAACGATACAAAGATTGCAACGCAGATGGAGGAGATGAAGGCGAGTGTTGAACGTATGCGCGCACAATCTCAAGAAGCTGCAGAAAAACGTATTGCATCAGAGACACAATTAGTAGGTACCATCGATGAGATGCGCAAAGCTTCCACTACTTTCTTTGATGAGACCAAGAAGATTGCTGGAGCACTTGCTAGTTCGCAGACCCGTGGAAAATTTGGCGAAGCACAATTGCAATTACTGCTGGAGCAAGCAGGACTTCGCGAAGGCCATGAATACGATGCACAGCGTTCAACAACTGACTCAGATTCATCTGGCATTCCCGATATCACCGTGCATATGCCAGGTGGTTCAAAGTTATTTATCGACTCCAAGTTTCCCTTTGATCGCTTCCTTGAAGCATTTGGTACTGAAGATCAAGGCCAGCGTGATGAACTCTTAGCTCTTCATACCAAAGATTTACTTAAGCACGTGGATGCACTCTCAAAGCGCGGCTATCACAAGTCACAAGGCTCACCAGATTTCGTCGTTCTCTTTCTCCCATTTGAAACCCTTCTGGCAGAGGCACTTCGTATCGATCCAACGCTGCTTGAGAAAGCCTTTAAAGTCGGCGTCACACTTGCAACTCCCACAACCACCATGGCACTTCTTCGCACAGTTGGACATATCTTCACGCGTAACCAATTAGCTGAGAACGCAGATGACATCACCAAGGTTGCAGCAACATTTTTGAAGAACATCACCCTTTTGCATTCAAAGATTGTGGCGGTCGGTAAGGCGATTAACTCAACATCTAAGGCGTATGAGGATCTGGTGCCAACGGCTGAAAAGACAGTTCTCTCACCTGCTCGCCGTATTCATAAGCTGGGAGTTGCAGGTGATAAAGAGAAGCTTGCAATCGAATATCCTGATGCTCCTGCAGATGTCAGGGCGCTCAATAACCCAGATCTTGAAACAGATGATTTCATCGATGTAGAAGTAGTAGAGGAGTAAGAGATGGCAACAGCAATCAAGAAGCCAGCAATTTCAGGCCCTGGCCTTAAGAAACAAGGTGTTGTTGTTCTGCAATCTTTTTTCATCTGCATATTTGTCTGGCTTGAGATGTGGATTCGCGGCGGTGCAGGAATTCTCTCAGGCTTGATCATTTGTCTTGTCACATATGGCGGCATTGCATACGGTCGCACCGGCACTCGCTATGTTGCAGCTGTTACGCCACCACTTGCTTATGCAGCAACCACACTTATCTACACAATATTTAGCGATGGACTTCGTCCATCACGCGTTGGTATTGATTTCATTGCATCCCTTGCAAGCGTTGCGCCATTCCTACTTATCAGCGCGCTCTATGGATGGTTTATGTTCTTTAATGAGAAGGCTAAGAGCCGTCCTTCACAACGGTTACAGGCCACTCCAGAAGTTCGTTAATTCCTTCACAGTTTCCTCTGGTTGATCTTCATTGGGGCAATGTCCTGCATCTTTAATTATGGTGCGTGGGGCTGATAAATCCTTAGCCATCTGATCCTGCATCGCGAGCGGCCATGCATCATCGTTCTCACCATAGATGACATGCACTGGAATCTTTGTCGCAACAATTTCTGCAGTGAGGGCTTGAGTATCCGTTAGGTGAAGGGCCATAGTGTGGGTGGAGTTCGGATCTGATGCAGTCCAGCGCTTCTTATATGTTTCATAACGAGGCAGCAATTTATCTGTCTCATCCTTATATTTATACCAAGATTCTTCCATCGTCATGGTTTGAAGAATATGAATTGTGGCATCGAGATCTGGCTTATCTGGAATCCAATGAGGGCCACTACAGAATATTGTGAGCGATCTCCAGGTTTCTGGCGATTGCACAAGCGCGCGTTGAGCCACAAGTCCGCCAAATGAATGCCCCAGTAAATGTGGTTTCACAAATCCATAGTGCTTGGAAAGCTCAATGACATCACGTGCAAGAGAGTGCATGGAATAAGCATCTTCACGTTTGCTGTGGGCTGATTCATGTTGCCCACGATTATCAAAGGTCAGAACGCGATAACCCATATCGGCGAGAAGGGGCCCGATGACCTCGAAATCTTCTTTGCTGCCAGTAAAACCATGCACCAGTACTACATCTGCAATACGGGCTGTGGGCTCATAGATTTCAACAGCCAAATTCTCGCCCTGAATCTCAGCAAATGTAGTCAACGTTAGGCTTTCTTCAGATCAGCACGGAGCTCTTTAGGAAGAGCGAAGAGAAGGGTCTCCTCTGTTGCACGCACCTCTTCAACATCGTGATAACCATGACCACTCAAGTGCTTGAGGAGATCATCAACAAGAATTTCAGGAACGGATGCGCCGCTTGTGACGCCAATAGTCTCAGCGTTTACTAACCACTCCTCTTTAACCTCATCTGCATAATCAATCAGGTAGGCGGCCTTTGCTCCATATTCGAGAGCGACCTCAACGAGGCGAACTGAGTTTGAAGAGTTAGTCGATCCCACAACGAGAACGAGATCTGCATTAGGTGCAATTGCCTTAATCGCTTCTTGGCGATTCTGTGTTGCATAACAGATGTCATCACTAGGTGGGTTTGCAATCTCTGGGAATCGCTCTTTCAGAATTGCAACAGATTGCATAGTCTCATCAACAGAGAGAGTGGTCTGTGTGAGCCAGACAAGTTTCTTTCCCGGTGTGGGTTGGATCGTGCGAGCTTCATCAAGGCCATCGACGACGCGAACTTTTCCTGGAGCTTCGCCCGCAGTTCCTTCAACTTCTTCGTGGCCGATGTGGCCGATGAGAAGAATTTCTGTCTCTTCATTAGCAAAACGCTTTACCTCGTTATGCACTTTAGTAACGAGAGGGCATGTTGCATCGATGGTCTTCAAGTTTCGTGCAGCAGCTTCTGCATGCACAGCCGGTGAAACACCGTGGGCCGAGAAGACAACAGTTGCACCTTCTGGAACTTCATCTGTTTCATTAACGAAGATGACGCCGCGTTGTTCAAGGGTTGAGACCACATGCTTGTTATGGACGATCTCTTTACGGACATAGACAGGAGCTCCATAGAGTTCAAGGGATTTCTCAACAGCCACAACTGCTCGGTCAACGCCTGCGCAATATCCACGAGGGGCAGCTAGGAGAATCTTCTTGCTCATATCGCGCAGTCTATTAGGCTCTCGCCATGTTCGAAACTTCAAGTGAATCCCCCGCACCAGTGCGTGTGGTCTCTGAAGCCATTAAGGATTACATCGATCGATTAGGCCCCATCTGGATTGAGGGCGAAATATCAGAACTCAATGAACGAAGTGGCGGAATGGCCTTTATGCGCCTTCGCGATACGAGTGCGGATATGAGTATTTCTGTGATGTGTTACAAAACTGTATTAGCGAGTGTGCAGCCACTTCCTGCCAATGCTCGCGTTGTTATTTATGCAAAGCCATCGTGGTTTACTAAAAATGGATCGCTCACTCTGTCGGCAAAAGAGATTCGTCAGGTAGGAGTTGGTGAACTCCTGGCACGCCTTGAAGCGCTGAAAGAGAAATTAGCTCTTGAAGGTCTCTTTAGCGCAGACCGAAAGATTGCACTGCCTCGCCTTCCGCGCAGAGTCGGACTTATCTGTGGTCGCAATACCGATGCCGAAAAAGATGTTGTCGAAAATGCGCGACGCAGATGGCCATCTGTGCTATTTGAGATACGTGAAGTTGCTGTGCAAGGTGCTGCAGCCGTTGTTGAAGTCTCAGCTGCCTTATCTGAGTTAGAAGCCAACCCAGAAGTTGATGTCATCATCATTACTCGCGGCGGTGGCTCATTTGAAGATCTACTTCCCTTTAGCGATGAATCACTTGTTCGCCTTGCAGCTAGTTGCACAACCCCCATCGTCAGCGCCATCGGCCATGAGAAAGATTCACCGTTGCTGGATCTCGTTGCCGACTATCGCGCATCAACTCCCACAGATGCTGCAAAGAGAGTCGTTCCAGATATTGCTCAGGAGATTAGCGATATTGAGAAGATTAGAGATCGCATGTTTCGCAGACTCGTCTCAACGATTGACTATGAACTCAACCAAATCGCTCAGCTGCGCAATCGCCCTGTGATGAAAGATCCCAGCGTCATGGTCACATCACGCCGCGATGAAATCAAAGGCTGGCGTGATCGCTCTATCCGCGGCTTTGCATCCCTTCTTGAAATCGAGAAAAAAGAGCTCAAAGGCGTTAAGGCCCACCTTCGTTCCCTATCTCCACAATCGACAATGGATCGTGGATATGCGGTTGTGCAATTAGAAGATGGCTCCATTGTTCGCGATGCCTCAAAGGCAAAGGCGGGCACGCATCTGCGCATCCGTGTGGCAAAGGGCGAGACCCGCGCCACAGTCAACGAGTAATCGACAGAGAGTAGATTGAGCACATGGCCACTAAAGATTCCAAGCCTTCATATGAAGCAGCGCGCGATGAGCTCGCTGAAATTGTTGAATCACTCGAAGATGGCAGCGCGACTTTAGAGGAATCACTCAAGCTCTGGGAACGTGGTGAAGAGTTGGCAAAGATCTGCCAGGAGTGGCTCGATGGCGCTAAGAAGAAGTTAGATGCTGCAAAGAAACCCGCCGAATAATGTCACCAGATTTCACCTACTCAGATCTTCTGCCCCTTGGTGCAGATAGAACGAAGTATCGCCTTGTATCAAAAGAGGGCGTCAGCGTTATCAAGTTAGGCGATAAAGAATTTCTGCAAGTAGAACCTTCGGCACTTACCTTGCTGACAGAGACAGCTATTCACGATATTTCACATTACCTGCGCACAGAACACCTTGAGCAACTGGCAAAGATTCTCACAGACCCTGAGGCATCAGCCAATGATCGCTTTGTGGCCCTTGATCTCTTAAAAAATGCCAACATTGCAGCAGGTGGAGTTCTGCCGATGTGCCAAGACACAGGCACTGCGCTCATCATGGGCAAGAAGGGTCAGTATGTTCTGACTACCTCCAAAGATGAGGTCGCACTCTCCCAAGGTGTCTATGACGCCTTTACCAAGCTCAACCTTCGCTATTCACAGATGGCCCCTATAACAACATGGGAAGAGAAGAACACAGGCAATAACTTGCCTGCTCAGATTGAGATCTATGCAGATAGCGATCATCAAGATGAATACAACTTTATGTTTATCGCTAAAGGTGGCGGTAGCGCCAATAAATCATTCCTCTATCAAGAGACTAAGGCAGTTCTTAACCCGACCTCCTTTATGAATTGGTTAGATGAAAAGCTGCGTTCCATTGGAACAGCGGCATGTCCTCCCTATCACTTAGCAATCGTCATCGGTGGAACAAGTGCTGAGCACACAGTCAAGACTGCAAAGCTTGCAAGTACTCACTACCTCGATGACCTGCCAACAACAGGTGATGCTGCAACAGGACATGGATTCCGCGATCTTGCACTAGAGGAAGAAGTATTTAAGTTGACCCAGAGGCTGGGAATCGGTGCTCAATTTGGTGGCAAGTACTTCTGCCACGATGTGCGGGTTGTGCGCCTGCCTCGCCATGGTGCATCTCTGCCCATTGCCATCGCAGTCTCATGCTCTGCAGATCGCCAAGCAAAGGCGAAGATCACCAAAGATGGCATCTTCCTTGAGCAACTGGAGATAGATCCTGCCCACTTCTTGCCTGAGACCACTGATGAACACCTCAATGACAATGTGGTGGCTATTGATCTCAACCAGCCGATGGAGACAATCCGCGCTGAGCTCTCCAAACACCCTGTAAAGAGCAGAGTTTCACTGACTGGAACGATTGTGGTTGCTCGCGATATTGCTCATGCAAAGATTAAAGAGATGTTAGATGCGGGCAAGCCAATGCCTGAATACATGAAGAAATACGCCATCTACTACGCAGGTCCTGCAAAGACTCCCACAGGTATGGCATCAGGATCATTTGGTCCCACAACTGCCGGCCGCATGGATTCCTATGTCGAACAATTCCAAGCAGCTGGTGGTTCCTTTGTGATGTTGGCAAAAGGCAATCGATCAAAGCAAGTTACCGATGCCTGTGCCAAGCATGGTGGTTTCTATCTCGGATCTATCGGTGGCCCTGCAGCTCGCCTTGCCCAAGATTGCATTACAAAAGTAGAAGTTCTAGATTTCCAAGAGCTTGGGATGGAAGCAGTCTGGAAGATCGATGTGGTCGACTTTCCAGCATTTATCGTTGTCGATGATAAGGGCAATGATTTCTTTGAAGAGACTATGCGTCCGCTAACAATTGGGCTTAGACCTGAGAATTAATCTTCTCTTCTAGTAGTAACGGCTGCGCTTGAACTTTGACCATGCTTGGCATGGAGTCTCATAGCGAATATCAATATAACGAAGGCCCCAACGGATCTGAGTCACAGGGTTGGTGCGCCAATCGCTGGAGATGACCTCCATCTTGACGGCAGGCAGTGCCTGAGGAATTCCATGAGCCCCTGAGCGATAGTTATGAGCTTTGTAATTCCAGTGACTTTCTTTAGTCCACAATCGATTCAAACATGAATACTCATCATCGCCCCAAGAAAATTCATTCGACATAATCGTCTTAGCGACCTTCTTGGCGCCGATAATCGAGCGAGCCATCTCAACCTGCGCGCTGATGTTGGCGACTAAGGCCATTTCAGAGATCTGGGTGGACAGTGATGCTGCAGGTAACTTGGAGACGGTCAGGTTCTTGGAATCTGCCAGAGTCAGGCGAGTGGTCATAGGAAAGTCCAGACCATAGGCGCTCTGTTGGGCAGTTGCGATAAAGAGCATCGATCCAACGGTTGCCCAGATGGCGACCTTGCTCGCCCTAGAAATGCGCAGGGTGGAGAAGGCGGTGAAGAACTCACGGATATCGTGCTTCATCTTCTGCCCCTTCCATCTCATCGATCACTCTCGCCCCATGGCCTATCAACCTCAGAATTGAGGTTGGAGCCTTGGGGGAATGGGTAAAGGCTGGCAAGGGATGGGGTGAGTCGCAAATTTAGAGGTGCGTGAGTCGCAAATTCTCAGGATTGACCCTAGTTGTGGATAGGCAAAAGCGCAGGTCAGTTAGGGCAAAGTCCTATATGTCCCATATGTGACTGTGAGATTTAAAGAGGGGAGAAAAGGGGGTTAAGGCGCAGCCTATGCCTGCGGCCCTTCCAGCATCTCGGTGACCAGGGCTGCGATCGGTGAGCGCTCGGATCGAGTCAGGGTCACGTGGGCAAAGAGCGGGTGGCCCTTGAGGGTCTCAACCACTGCCACGACTCCATCATGGCGACCAACTCGCAAGTTATCGCGCTGGGCAACATCGTGGGTCATCACAACCCTTGATCCCTGGCCAATTCGCGAGAGCACGGTGAGCAGAACTCCTCGCTCCAGCGACTGGGCTTCATCGACGATGACGAAGGAGTCATGGAGGGAGCGGCCACGGATGTGGGTCAGTGGCAGAACTTCAATCAGACCTCGGTCGATGACCTCATCGATGACAGCTTGGCTGACCAACGCCCCCAAAGTGTCAAAGACGGCCTGGGCCCAGGGCGACATCTTCTCGCCTTCACTGCCTGGCAAGTAACCGAGCTCTTGTCCCCCGACCGGATAGAGAGGACGGAAGATGAGCACCTTCTTATGCAGACGCTTTTCCATCACCGCTTCAAGTCCTGCGCAGAGTGCGAGCGCCGACTTTCCTGTTCCAGCCCGGCCACCCATCGAGACGATGCCGATGCTGTCATCGAGAAGGAGGTCAAGTGCAATGCGTTGTTCGGCAGAACGGCCATGGAGTCCAAATGCTTGGCGATCGCCTCGGACTAATTGCAACTGCTTATCGGCTGTGACTCGGGCGAGCGCACTTCCTTTTTCTGAGTGGAGAACGATGCCGGTGTGAACTGGGAATTGATGGGCGCATTCATGATCTGCTCGATCTGATGCATAGAGCTCATCGATGGTGTTGTGGCCGACAGAGACTTCTTCAATTCCAGTCCATCCGCTATTAGAGACTAGCTCTGCAAGATATTCCTGTGCTTCAACTCCGACAGATGATGCTTTGACTCGAAGAGGAAGATCTTTAGTAACCAGGACTACATGCTTTCCATCAGACATCAGATTTTTGGAGATGGCAAGGATGCGTGAATCATTGGTGCCATCGCGCAAGAAGCCATGTGGCAGAGTGCTTAAATCAGTGTGGTTGAGCTCTACTGAAAGGGTTCCACCTTCAGGGGTAATGGTCAGTGGTGCATCAAGGCGTCCATGTTCAACACGGAGATCATCGAGTGCGCGAAGGGCTGCCCTGGCAAAGTAGCCGAGTTCAGGATGATCGCGCTTTGTCTCAAGCTCGCCAATAACGGCTATGGGAATGATGACTTCATGTTCTTCAAATCGTTTCATCGCCCCGGGATCTGCCAGCAGTACTGAAGTGTCCAATACATAGGTCTTACGGGCTGGGTTGTTCTTTGCACTTGCTGCCGATTTTGAAGTAGCCAAGGCTTAACCATTCTCTTTAGTTTTATCTAGCCGCATCGATTGCCGCAAAGCCGCGATCGCTACAGGGGGAAAGAGTTGGGAGTTGCTTCTGACTCGTAAAAGATAGAACTTATGAATCGGACTTTTGGTGCGACACGCCATTAACTAGGAAAAGGTAATCAACTGTTTACCTTGGCCGCACGTGAAGAGAAGTTAGCTGTACTTCTTCACAATACGGCGCTCGGCCACAAAGGAGGCAAAGGGCAGGGTGCCTGCTGCAATGAGAGCAAGAATTATTGGAAGTGACATCTTCTTCTGCACGCCAATCTGCAGGGCGGTGAGGATATAGACGATGTAGAGGTATCCATGGGCGATCGGAATTGAGATCAACCACTTATTGGTCTCAACAGCATCAAAGAGATACTTCGCTGGCATATATCCGAAGATCAGCAGAAGAAGATTGACGCCGCAGAGGATGGCCATCAATCGAAAGCGAGTAAGGACTGCAGTCGATGGTTGAGTCATGGCAGAACTCTAAACCCTCTCGTCATCTCTCTTATAGAAAGGCAGCCACAACACAAGAAGAGCCATAAACCACCAGATGACAACGTAGGAGATATGTTGCCAATAGAAGCCGGGGATCTCAGAGGTCAGTTCCGGCGGAGTAATTCGGGTGCGATCGACCATGCCACTTCGGCTGCCTTCCGAACTTGCCAAGATGAAGCCCTCAAAGAGTTGGGCATCGGTGCTTGCAACAAGGATGCTGCTATCAAGGCGTGAGAGTTGTGAGGCAGTATTTGCTGCGCGATCATCATTTTGGGCAGGCAATAAGGTGCCCACTACTTCAACTCTCGTTGACATCGCAATTTCTGGGCTGGATAGGCGCTGGCTCCAGAGCCCGCGCACTACCAAGATCGCAGTGTCAGTCTCATTCTGCAAAAGCCCGACTTCCCAATCATCAACAACGTCATCTCCATCTTTCTGATTGGGGGCTTTATAGGTTGCGATGTAGTAACCCGATGTTGTGACTAACTTTCCAATACTTTCACCGGGAACAATCCCTGTGGCTGCGCTCTTTTCAAGGAGCGGATAGATAGTTCTATCTACGGGAAGAGCGGCATAGTCCTGTAAATCTTGGGCACGTTGTAGCTGCCACACGCCAAGTGAAATAAAGGTGAGAGTAAGAACAAGGACTAAGAGCGCTTGAAGAGTCTTCTTAATTGTCGTCTTCATTCTCCTGGACGACTTCTGAATTCTTCTGCAAACGGTTAAAGCGCTTATAGAAGCTGCGCAGCAATAAGGTAACGGTAGTAAAGAGAACAATCATCGTGAGTGAGCCTGCGATTCCTACATCGTAATCTTTAACCATGAGAGGATTCTCCCATGTCACAGGGGAACAACCAATTCGATTTCAATGATCGCTACGGTGTTAAGCCTGCGCGGGCGTGGGTGAAGTATGCAATTGTCTGTGCAGTTGTGGGAGGTGCTTGGTTGCTCTGGGCCGGCCTTCACCACTCCAATCCTGAACTTCGCACAGAGCTGATTTCATTTATTACCCAAGACCCTCGCAACCCTGAAATTCGATATTCCATACAACGCGCATCAGGTGATGACGTCATCACCTGCACACTCACAGCTCGTGACTTCGATATGAATGTCGTCGGCCAGATTGAAGACACTATTGCTGCGGGTGAGACCTACCTTGAGCGCACCATCTCTATCCCTACGCGTGCTGATGCGGTCAATGCAGGTATCGAACGCTGTCGCGTTCTGCCCTAGGATTGCGGACTATGAGTTCACAGCAGACATGGCTAACCCAAGAAGCAGCAGATCGCTTAGCTGCTGAACTTGCCAGCCTTGAAGGTGAAGGTCGCAAAGAGATCACTGCAAAGATTGAAGCAGCGCGCGCGGAAGGTGATCTCAAGGAGAATGGTGGCTATCACGCAGCTCGTGATGAGCAAGGAAAGATGGAAGCTCGCATCCGTCAGCTCAAGCAGATGTTAGAAAATGCCCACATTGGAACACCGCCTGCAAGTGCTGATGGAAAAGTTGGCGCTGGAATGGTTGTCACAGCAGTCATTGCTGGAGATGAGATGAAGTTCCTACTGGGCTCTCGTGAAATCGCATCAGGGGATCTCGATGTTTACTCTGAGAAATCCCCACTAGGCGCCGCAGTCCTTGGCGCAGATATCGGCGCCACCGTTTCATATTCGGCACCTAACGGTCGCGAAATTAAGGTCGAGATTAAAGCTGCTGAGTTCTACGCTTAATTCTTAATCTGCGTAGTTACGATATTTACGCAAGCTCAGCGGAATAAAGATCAGCATAATAATGAGCATATAAATCAGCGATGTTGTGAGCGGATGCTCGCTCGGGAAAGATCCAGCAGTTGCGCCAAATTGATTCTCAAGTCCAAAGAGTTCGCGGCATGCTGCCACCATCGTTGAGACGGGATTCCACTCAGCAAAGTACTGCAGCGCCCGTGGCATTCCTGTTGTTGGAGCAAATGCATTAGATAAGAATGTGAGCGGGAATGTCACGATAAAGCTGACGTTCTGCACAACGCGAGCATCCGATGCTGAAAGTCCCACGAGAACTCCCACCCACGAGAGCGCATAACCGAAGAAGAGTAGGAATAGGAATCCGAGTGCCACAGTGGCAAGGCCTGCAGATGGACGCCATCCAACGATGTAACCGGCGATACCCATCACAGCAAGAACTACGATATTCAAAAGTGAATCACCGAGAGTTCTACCAATCACGAGCGCAGATTGAGAAATCGGTAGTGATCTAAATCGATCAATCAAACCTTTCTTCATATCTTCAGCAAGGCCAGAAGCAGTGCCAGCTAGGGTAAATGCGACTGTCTGCACGAAGATGCCAGGCATCAGTAGCTGCACATATCCACCAGGTTGGCCTGTGCTAATTGAGCCACCGAATACATAACGAAAGAGAAGCACAAACATCACAGGTTGAATGGTTGAGAAGATCAAAACTTCGGGAACGCGACTGAGCAATAAGAGTTGTCTGCGGGTGATGATGTAGATGTCATTGACGGCGCTCATTTTCTACCTCTCTTCTTTTCTGCAATCTCTTCCTTCTTCTCTTCCGCTGCATGCCCAGTAAGAGAAAGGAATACATCATCAAGGGATGGGCGCTTTAAGCCCACATCGAGTGCATGAATTCCTGCGCTATCAAGAGCTTTTAATACTTCAAAGAGGGCGGCAGATCCTGTTGAGACTGGGGCTGAGATAAGGCGAAGGCCTTCATCCAGCGCTGCCTTATGTCCGCTGACTGCAGCAACAATCTCCATCGTCTTAGCAACGTGGACTTGTTCCACTACTACTTCAAGACGTTCACCGCCGACTTGCTTCTTGAGGGCATCCGATGTGCCTCGAGCAATTACTTTGCCGGTATCAATAACTGCGATGTCATCGGCTAATTGATCAGCTTCTTCAAGATATTGCGTTGTAAGAAGTAGCGTCACGCCACCTTTAACGAGCTCTTGAATAACTCCCCACATCTCTTGGCGACCACGTGGATCAAGACCTGTTGTGGGTTCATCAAGGAAGAGAACTTTTGGTTTAACGATGAGTGATGCAGCCAAATCAAGTCTGCGACGCATTCCACCTGAATACGTCTTGATGGGGCGCTTTGCAGCTTCAGTCAAAGAGAAGCGTTCAAGGAGTTCATTTGCGCGAACAACAGCTTGTTTCTTACCAAGGTGATACAACTCACCGAACATCACTAGATTGTCATAGCCTGTGAGAATTTCATCAACTGCTGCATATTGACCAGATAAACCAATAACTTCGCGAACTTTCTCAGGGTTCTTTATAACATCGATGCCTGCCACGCTTGCACTACCTGAATCTGCGCGTAATAGCGTTGTCAGAATACGAACAACAGTTGTTTTACCCGCGCCATTTGGTCCTAATACGCTTAATACAGTGCCTTCTTCAACATCAAGGCTCAGGCCATCAAGTGCTCGTACTTTGCCTTTGTCATAGGTCTTTACAAGGTTTTCGGCAATAACTGATTTCACAGAGTAAACTTACTCCCTATGACAAATAATGCGCCAACAAAGGAACACACCCACCGCGAGATCATGATCATTCTCAGCGGACTCATGACAGGAATGCTCCTTGCGGCCCTGGACCAAACCATTGTCTCAACTGCCTTAAAGAGCATCGTTGAAGACTTTAATGGCCTCGACCATTACACATGGGTTGTCACTGCATACCTACTTACTTCCACTGCATCAACTCCGTTATACGGCAAGATTTCTGACCTCTACGGCCGGCGCATTGTCTTCCAGTTCGCAATCGTGACATTTCTTATTGGCTCACTTGCAGCAGGTGCTTCACAGAATATGGAACAGCTCATCGCTACCCGCGCCGTGCAGGGCCTTGGTGCTGGCGGCTTGATGGCACTTACCTTCGTCATCATCGGTGACATCGTTCCTCCACGCGAACGTGGTCGCTATCAGGGTTACTTCGGCGCAGTCTGGGGTCTGTCATCTGTTGCAGGTCCACTCCTTGGCGGCTTCTTCTCAGACCGCTCAACAATTCTTGGAATCACAGGATGGCGCTGGATCTTCTACATCAATATTCCATTTGCAATTGCAGCACTGATCATCACCTCGGCAGTTCTACACATTCCAAAAGTAAAGCGCGAACATAAGATTGATTACCTCGGTGCCATTCTTCTGGTTGCAGGTGTGACTCTCACACTTCTTGCAGTTTCTATTTATGGACCACAAGATGGATGGACAAACTCAAAGACGCTTGTCTATCTCGGCGGTGGATTGCTTACCACCCTTCTCTTCCTCAAGTGGGAGTCAACGGCTGTTGAGCCAATCATTCCTCTTACTCTCTTTAAGAACCACACCTTCTCATTGACATCAATTCTCGGTGCCATCATTGGTGCAGGTATGTTCGGTGCGATTGTTATGTTGCCTCTCTATATGCAGGTCGTAAAGGGCTACACAGCAACAGAGGCTGGACTGAAGCTAATTCCATTGATGCTCGGAATTGTCTCAACATCGATCTTTAGCGGTAAGGCAATCACCAAGCACGGCCATTACAAACGCTATCCCGTTGTTGGAACAGCAATTATGACTCTCGGTATCTTGGCGATGGTTCGCCTTGATATCGATACTCCTTACTGGGAGCTCTCCATCTATGCAATCATGGTCGGAGCTGGCCTTGGGCTTTCTATGCAGACAATCGTTATCGCACTTCAAAATGCAGTTGAATTCAAGGATATGGGCGTTGCAACAAGCTCCAATACATTCTTCCGTTCACTCGGTTCTGTATTCGGAACAGCTGCATTTGGAACAATCTTGACCAACCGTCTTGGCCACTACCTTGCAACATCTGGCTTTGATCCAGCGCAAGCTGGGCAAATCCAAAATAACACGGCAGCGATTGCAACACTTTCTCCAGAAGGGAAAGTCACTGCGCTCAACGCATTTGTTGATTCCTTCCACGTCGTCTTCCTGGTTGCTGCCCCTGTCGTTGCAGTGGGCTTTATCGTGGCGCTCTTCCTTCGCGAAACCCCACTACGCACAAATGCAGACTATGCATCTGCTCGTAATGAGTCAGCCGGCGAGGCGCTCGGTTAAACCGAGCTCAGTTATATACCTGTGAAAAATAAGTTCACCAACCCCTTTGCGGAATTTCCGCGGGAGGTTGGTGTTCTTGTTTTTGCATCCTTTTTTGTTGCAGTGGGCTTTGGAATCATCTCCCCCACGCTTCCACTCTTTGCTCGTTCATTCGGTGTTAACAACGCACAAGTAGGAGCCATACTTTCGGCATTCGCCTTTGCGCGTTTTGCCACAGGCCTTATCAGCGGCAAACTCGTTGATCACTTCGGTGAGCGACTTGTCTATTCATTCGGTATTGGTTTTGTATCCCTGACTTCATTTGCTGCCGGAATGGCTCAGAATTACGAGCAGCTGCTTATCTTCCGTGCAGTCGGTGGCTTTGGGTCTTCGATGTTCTCTGTTGCAGCAGGTTCTATTCTGCTTCGAGCAGTCGATGATGATCATCGCGCTCGAGCACAATCTCTCTATAACGGATCATTTCTTGTTGGAATGATGGCAGGTCCTGTTGTTGGTGGTGCACTCTCTGTTGTTTCACTACGTGCACCGCTAATTATTTATGGTTTCCTTCTTATCGCAGCAAGTGCATCCGGTGCCATCCTGTTACGTAATTCAGTTCTGGCTGCAAAACCAACTGCCACTCAAGAGCGCGCAACAATTACTCTTAAATCTGCTCTTGCCTTAAGTCCTTATCGCAGTGCACTCATTATCTCTTTCATTACATCGTGGGTTCTCTTCGGAATGAGCCGTTCCATCCTGCCACTCTTTATGGTGGAGGAAATCAAAGTAACTCCGAGCTTTATGGGACTTGGATTTACGATTACCACAATCATTAATGGGGTATTCCTCTTACGCGCAGGCAAGCTATCTGACCTCAATGGCCGTCGTTACTCAGCCGTCATCGGCACATCCTTTGTCACCTTATCTATCTTTGCGCTGGCATTTACAACAAAGCCGTGGCACTTCATTGCAGCAAGTGTGATTGTCGGCTTTGGTGGAGCTTTCCTATCAACAACTCCATCTGCAATCGTGGGAGATGTTTTAGAAGGCAAGGGGGGCCAAGTCATTGGCCTCTTTCAGATGTCAGGCGATGCAGGCGCAATGGTGGCCCCCATCATTCTCGGCTTTATCTCCGATCACTATGGATATAGGCCTGCATTCTTAGTAACAGCTGTTCTTATGTCAGTTGCAGTTCTTGTGGCAACAAAATTGCCCGAGACGCGGGCTTCGCATCTCGGGCAATCTAGTAAATAGCTTTTAGTCGTTGCTACGAAGTATTGAGATAAGTCTCAATACTTCAAGATATAACCAGACCAAAGTAACCATGAGGCCAAATGCCATTCGCCATGACTCTTCTTGTGGCAGGCGTGCTGCAACTGCCTTTTCGATTTGATCAAGGTCCATCACAATAAACATCGTTGCAAGACCCACAGCAGCAACTGCAATCAGTAGTCCGAGACCACCTGTTGGGCGACCTGTGAACATTGTGATGAGTGCGAAGACGAAGTATCCGATGAGAGATCCCATCATGATGCGTGTGAACTTAGGTGTTACACGAATCTTTCCGCTGCGATATGCAAGGAGTACTCCACCGAATGCACATGCAGTTCCAAGAACTGCCTGGCTTACGATGCCTGGATAAGTTGCTTCGAAGATTGCGCTGATTGTTCCGAGAGCAAGTCCCTGAAATGCTGCATATGCAACGATGAGCGCAGGACGAACCTTCTTAGAAAATGAGTTGACCATCGCGAGAATAAATCCGCCGATGAATCCGATAAGTGCAAGACCTGGGCTATTTGCACGCCATGCAAATGTTCCTACTGCAACGAGGACTGCAAAGAGTCCAGCTGTCTTGATGACGACATCGTCAATTGACATTGGTGCAGATGTTGGACGGGTCTCGAGGGTATTGAGATCCGTGGTTGTGGTCGTGCTTTCTTTGATACGAGCGAAACCACGGCCTGTAAGGACTGGGTTAGAACTGCGCATTAATTTCTCCTTATATACGTGCGAAGAAAGGCTCTCCGTACAGTTCCTAAAATACGGCAAACCTGCAGGATTTCCACCTCAGGATGAGCGTGAAGTTTTAGAAAAGGTTGTGAAGTGTGCCCCCAATCGGACTCGAACCGATACTGGAAGGATTTTAAGTCCTCTGTCTCTGCCATTGGACTATGGGGGCCAATAGAGAGGGAAGTCTACTAGGTGAAAAGTTAGATAACTCCCGCAAACTTTGCTGCCTTTTTGAGTACTGAATCCAACATTGGTTTGGTGAGTTTGCCTGTAAATGTGTTCTGCTGGCTTGGGTGATAACTACCGACTATTAGATAGTTAATGCCGTCATGCGAATACTTAATCGTTGACCCATGCCCGAATTTTCCAGCGGGAACTTTATGACCTTGAGCTTTAAGCGATTTGATTAATACCTGCCAACCAAAGCTACCGAGTGCTACAAATGAACGAACAGTCGGTGCGATTAGCTCTAGCTCATTTTCAAAAAATGGTGCGCATGCATCGCGCTCTTCCGTGGTTGGTTTGTTCTCAGGAGGAGCACAACGCACCGCCATCGAAATGCGTGTATCCCGTAGCTCTTGTCCATCATCACGGGATGTTGATGTTGCAATCTTTGCAATGCCAATTCGGTGGAGAGATCCATAGAGCCAATCGCCAGATGAATCACCGGTGAAGATACGGCCGGTTCTATTTGCACCATGTGCACCAGGTGCTAATCCAACAATAAGCATCTTTGGTTTGCTAGAGCCGAATCCTGGAACAGGCTTACCCCAGTACCTCTCGTTCTCATATGCCTTACGTTTAACAACTGCTACTTCTTCTCGCCACTGGACCAACCGTGGGCACTTATGGCACTTAACAATCGCCTTATCGAGAAGTTCGATCGACTTATACAAGCGACCAAGCCATTCCATCGAGGATATCTGATTCAGATGCGACGAATTCAGTTGCACCGGTAGCAAGCATGATGCGAGAGAGAACAAGAGAGCCTGCGCCAATAACATCGACGCGACCTGGGTGCATATATCCGAGTGCTTCGCGATCTTCACGCTTTGCACTTAAGAACATCTTTGAGATTGCATGGGTCTTCTCAGCAGAGATGCGAGAAAGATGGATTGCATATCGGTCATAGGCACCAAGTTCGAGGGCAGCTGCAGCAACTGTGGTGGCTGTGCCCGCTACTGCAATCAGAGTCTTTGCTTGGGTAATAGGAACAACTTTGCCTGCCTGCTTAATTGCTTCATCAATATCTTCGATAGCGGCAGCAATCTGTCCTGGATCTGGGTCGCCATTGGTGAAGTGGCGCTCTGACATGCGAACGCAACCAATATTCATACTCTTGGCGAATTCGACTTTATCTGTGCCAAAGACAAATTCAGTTGATCCCCCACCGATATCGATAACAAGAAATGGACCTTCTGCCTTATCAAAATCCTTTGTGGCTCCCTGGAATGAGAGCGCAGCTTCTACTTCACCTGGAATTACTTCAGGTGCAATACCGAGGCGCTCTTTGACGCCATCGATGAAGAGATCGCGGTTGGTGGCATCGCGTGTGGCACTGGTGGCACAGAAGCGAATCTTCTCCACTCCGCGCTTTGCTATCTCAAGTGCATATTTATCAACGGCTGCAAGGGTGCGAACGATTGCATCTGGATGGAATTGACCGGTCTTATCGACGCCTTGTCCTAAACGAACAATCTCCATATCGCGAAAGACTTCACGAAAGTTGCTGCCTTCAACATCTGCAATGAGTAAACGGATGGAGTTGGTGCCGCAATCAATGGCTGCTACTCGCATGAAAGGTGCTTCCACCATTCGGGGAGTTCTGCCAGTGCTTCATCTCCGAGTGGGTTAACTCCGGGACCTGCTGAGAGTGAGTGCGCAATCAGTGAGTGCAGACACTTCACGCGATTAGGCATTCCACCTGCAGAGATATTCTCAACTTCAGGAACATCTATTTTTAGCGCTGAACGTGCTGCAATGTAATCATCATGTGCTGCTGCATATGCACCAGCAAGCTCTGCATCAGTCTCAAGGCGATTGGTCATCTCCTCCATCATCCCTGTTGTTTCAAGGGTAGAAATGGCTGCAGTTAAACGCGGACATGTTGCGTAATAGAAAGTTGGAAAAGGTTCACCATTTGATAGTCGCGGTGGGGTTTCAACCACAGCAGCTTTTCCGCATGGACAACGGTAAGAAATCGCATGGACATCGCGTGGTGTGCGGCCCAATTGGTTTTCAATTGTCTTTAGATCATCCTCGGTTGCCTTGCGGCTTTCGATACTCACGCCTTACCTGCCTCTGTAATGGATGCAATCATGCGTGTATACCAAGGCTGTCCTTCAGGAAGATTCTTCACAACATCTGTCTGTGCTGCTTCATCTGTATTAGTTCCATCAGTTCCAGTGACGATGTATTGACGCTCACCTGGCAGGACAAAGTGCAGACGTTCACGTGCTTGAGATTTAATGTATTCAGGATCCTGCCAGAGCGTTAACTCTTTACGAGCTTCATCCAGCGCTGTGTTATCGCTCTTAAGCTGTGATTGCAGCGCACTGATCTGGGCCCGCTGAACGAAGTAACTCTTAATCGGTGGTGCAAGAAAGAGCGCCAACATAAAGAAGATCGCAGCAACAGCAAATGTGCGCCCAGATCCAGTATTGCGATTGAAGTTCAGGTTACGTGAACGGTAACTCTTCCTTCTCTTGCTCCCAGAGGATCTACGCGCCATTTAAAAATTACCCCTTAAAGCGTGGGAATGCCTGGCGGCCTGCATAGATGGCGCCATCAGCAAGCTCTTCTTCAATGCGAAGAAGCTGGTTGTATTTAGCAACGCGCTCTGTGCGAGATGGAGCACCAGTCTTAATCTGGCCGCAGTTAGTTGCAACCGCTAAGTCAGCAATTGTGGTGTCTTCTGTTTCACCTGAACGGTGAGACATCATGCTGCGGTAGTTAGCACGGTGTGCAAGATCTACTGCATCAAGAGTCTCAGTCAAAGTACCGATCTGGTTTACCTTCACAAGAAGCGCATTCGCTGTATCAGTATCAATTCCCTTTGCAAGGCGCACAGGATTTGTTACGAAGAGGTCATCTCCCACGATCTGAATCTTTGAGCCAAGGGATGCTGTCATTGACTTCCAGCCAGCCCAATCTTCTTCATTGAGTGGATCTTCGATGGAAACGATTGGGTATGCGCTCACAAGCTCTGCGTAGTACGCAATCATTTCATCTGATGTGCGAAGTGAGCCTTCGAACTTGTACTTACCGTTATCGTGGAATTCTGTTGCAGCGACATCCATTGCAAGTGCAATTTCAGAGCCTGGCTTAAAGCCTGCAGCTGTGATTGCTTCGATAATCAAATCAAGTGCAGCACGGTTGCTATCAAGGTTAGGAGCAAACCCACCTTCATCGCCGACAGATGTTGCGAGTCCACGCTTCTTAAGAACTGCCTTAAGTGCGTGATAGATCTCAGCGCCCCAGCGAAGTGATTCGCGGAATGTCTCTGCACCGATTGGAGCAATCATAAATTCTTGAATATCAACGTTGGTATCAGCATGTGCTCCACCGTTGAGGATGTTCATCATTGGAACTGGAAGCACATGTGCATTTGGGCCACCGAGGTAGCGGAACAGTGAGAGATCAGATGAATCAGCAGATGCCTTAGCAACAGCAAGTGAAACACCAAGAATTGAGTTTGCACCAAGGCGTGACTTATTAGGTGTGCCATCAAGTGCGATCATCTCTGAATCAATCAGGCGCTGATCTTGTGAGTCATAACCTTCGATTGCTGGAGCGATTTCATCGTTAACAAATGCAACAGCCTTCTGAACACCCTTACCGAGGTAACGGCCCTTATCGCCATCACGCAGCTCTGATGCTTCGAATGCACCAGTTGATGCACCACTTGGAACTGCAGCGCGTGCTTGTGTTCCATCTTCGAGGGTTACTTCAACTTCAACAGTTGGGTTTCCGCGCGAATCTAGAATTTCACGAGCGTAGATTGCATCGATAATTGCCATGAGATGTCTCCTAAAAACTTGAGATTATGAACGTCAGCGCTCAACTCTGAACGGCAGGTGGCTAGTCTACCTCGACTACTTACCTTGCTGTTCGGCCGCCTGAATCTGACGAATCATCTCTCGAGCCTGAGCACGTAAGGCGTTTTCAGGGTCAATACCGTTTTCATGAGCCCAGGCAATCACTGATGCAAGTGCCTCACCGACGGACTTCTCAGTAGCTTTCTCTGAAGAATATTGATCGACGTGGAGATCAACGTTGTATTTCTCGGCGCGATAGAGAATCTTTGCAACAAGTGGCAGAGCAGGTTGTGCCATCGCGATGCCATCAATTGCTGATGTGCGCCCCTTTTCACGAGCTTTAATCGCTTCCCAATTTTCAATGATTTCATCAGTGCCACTGACTTCAATGTTTTCAAAGACATGAGGGTGGCGGCTAATTAACTTATCTGCAATCGCACCTGCAACATCTTCAATAGAAAAAGGATCTGTTGGATGATCTTGGGCAATACGTGAATGGAAGTAGACCTGCAAGAGAACATCGCCTAGCTCTTCACGCATACCTGCGCGATCATCAGTTTCTATCGCATCAATAAATTCGTAGGACTCTTCCAGCAAGTACTTAATCAGCGATTCATGTGTCTGTTCAGCATCCCACGGACATCCTCCAGGTGAACGGAGTCGATCCATGACTTCAACAAGGCGTTGAAGTTGTGAATCAGCCATCTGAATTACTTGCCTGAAGGAACGACTGCAGATCCTGCTGAATCTGTCGCCACGATATCGCCAGTGTCTTGGTCCCATGTTCCATAACGTGGATTGACCTTGACTGTGAGTTCAGCTGCCTTTGCATTGATGAGCTGAGTTATGCGTCCTGAAACATCAGCCTCGGTAACTCCTGATGCTAGGAGTGCATCCTGAAGTTTATTTGAGGTGACGATTGCGCGCACATAGTTATCAAAGTTTGACGGTGCAATTTCTGCAGCGACCAAGTTCTTGGCAAGTGCTTCTTGCCCACCACTTTGAGCAATCAGATCTGACTTTGCCTGCTCGATTTCAGTAGAAGAAATCTCAAGCTTAAGTTCCTTTGCAATTTCATCAAAGAGAGTCGTCACGATGGTGAAGCGAAGCTGAGCGCGGTTAAGTGCATTACCTGTCTGAATCTGCATCCCTGCTGTGTCAATCTTTGTGCGCTCTGAAAGAATCTCGTCAATAATTGATTGTGCTGAAGCTTGCGAGATGGTGATATCGCCAATCGTTGCTGCACTATCGACTTTGCCGCATCCTGAGAGCGCTAAGACTGAGATAACACCCAAGAGTGCAAGGATCTTCTTCACGTAGTGCTCGCTTTCGTTAATTCATCGAGGGACTTAGCCGCCCACTCCAGAAGAGAAGTATCCCCTATAAGTTGAGAGCCTTGTGCAGTCGGCGTCCATGCTGCCGCACGTGGAATTGCAATCATCACAGTATTTGTCGCACTTTTATAGAGCGAACCAGGGAAAAGTCGGTTGAGGCGCAGCTGCTTTGATTCCGGCAAGACCAGCGGCGAAATTCTCAAGAATTTACCAGCCGCAACAACTTCTCTCACTCCCAGCGCCTTTGCAGATGCTCGCAATTGTGCAACCTGCAGAAGTGATTGTGCTTCTTGTGGAAGTTCACCAAAGCGATCAACAAGCTCTTCGCAAATAGATTCAACATCGGCACTTGTGCGAACATCGGCTAAGCGGCGATAGAGATCTAATCGCAGGCGCTCTCCCGGAACATAAATTTCGGCTAGGTGTGCATTAATGGGAAGTTCCACTTTGCACTCATGGTTCTTCTCCTCCGTTTCAACAAAGCCTGTCTTGTAGTCATTGACCGCTTCACCGACCATGCGCATATAGAGATCGAATCCCACATCAGCTATATGTCCTGATTGCTCACCGCCTAGTAAGTTGCCGGCTCCACGAATTTCAAGATCTTTGAGTGCAACTCTCATTCCTGAACCAAGATCGGTATTTGTTGCAATCGTCTTTAATCGATCCAGTGCAACTTCAGATAAGGGTTGATCTTGCGGATAGAGGAAGTAGGCATAGGCACGCTCACGTCCACGACCCACGCGCCCTCGTAATTGGTGAAGCTGGGAGAGACCAAAATTCTCAGAGCGCTCAACTATCAGAGTATTTGCATTGGCAATATCAAGTCCGCTCTCAACGATTGTCGTGCAGACCAGAACATCAAAGTCACGATTCCAGAAAGCAAGAATCACATCTTCTAACTGTCCTTCAGACATCTGGCCATGTGCAATACGAATACGTGCTTCAGGAACTAATTCTTGCAACTTTGATGCAGCGCGATCGATTGATTCAACGCGATTATGGATATAGAAGATCTGACCATCGCGAAGCAGTTCGCGGTGGATAGCAGCCTTAATCTGCGCATCTTCAGCCGGCCCCACATAGGTAAGGATGGGATGGCGTTCCTCGGGCGGTGTTGTGATCGTCGACATCTCACGAATTCCCGTAACTGCCATCTCAAGGGTGCGAGGGATAGGTGTTGCAGACATCGCTAAGACATCAACAGTCGTGCGCATCTTTTTGAGGGATTCTTTCTGCTCAACGCCAAAGCGCTGTTCTTCATCAACAATGACAAGACCTAAATCCTTAAACTGCACATCCTGCGAAAGGATGCGGTGCGTACCAACAACAACATCGACAACGCCAGATGCAAGCTCTACCAGAATCTCCTTACTCTCCTTCGCTGTATTAAAGCGAGATAAGCCAGCTACCTTGATGGGAAAGCCCGCATACCGTTCTGCAAAAGTTTTGGAATGCTGCTGCACAAGAATCGTTGTTGGAACAAGGACTGCTACTTGCTTTCCATCTTGCACCGCTTTAAAGGCAGCGCGAATGGCAATCTCTGTCTTTCCATATCCCACATCACCACAGATGATGCGATCCATTGGATATGGGCGCTCCATATCCCGCTTCACATCTTCAATCGTTGATAACTGATCGGGAGTTTCAATATAGGAAAATGCATCTTCTAATTCACGCTGCCATGGAGTATCTGGTGAGAAGGCAAAGCCTGGTGCGCTTGTGCGCGCTGCATAGAGACGAATGAGTTCCCCAGCAATCTGGCGCACAGCCTTTCGTGCACGACCCTTTGCTTTCTGCCATTCACCGCTTCCGATGCGGTGCACAGTAGGGGTCTCACCACCCACATACTTACTTACCTGTTCTAACGTATCGGTTGGAACAAAGATGCGATCACTCGGTTGTCCGCGCTTTGCTGGGGCATATTCAATAACTAGATATTCGCGGGTTACTCCCCCGACTGTGCGCTGGACTAATTCAACATATCTTCCAATTCCATGTTGCTCATGGACTACAAAATCACCTGTGTGAAGTTCGAGTGGATCAATTGCTTGCTTGCGCTTTGATGGCATACGCGCACCATCTTTACTGCTTGTTTTGCTGCCTGATAAGTCGCGTTCTGTAACAAAGAGAATCTGCGCATGATCACTCTTAAAGCCATATCCGAGTGAGGATTGAGTAACGTGGATAGAGCCTTTCGTTGGTTGAGCAGCAAGGGTCTCCACCATCTGCACTGGCAAATCTGCATCACGGAAGATTCCTGCATATCGCTCAGCCATTCCATGGCCTGTCGTTGAAAACACAACGCTGTGATGCGCCTCTAACCCTGTGCGCAGTAGCTCGCAGAGCGCTTCCACATTTGCGCGCATCGGGTCAATGGCTGAGATATCAAGAAAACGAGCATCTTCATCGAGATCGCTTCCAAAAGCATTAAATGCGCGCACCGGAAGAGAAAGGCGTGCAATCTCCTCTTGTAGTGCTTTCCAATCCAAATAAGTCACTTGTTCAACAGGAAGAGGTGCCGCACCACCGATTGCAGCGTTAGACCACGATGCTTCGAGAAATTCTTGGTTTGTCTCAATGAGATCTGCTGTGCGAGAGCGGATACGTTCATCATCAATGAAAATTACTTCGGTGCCCTGGGGCATGCGATCTAGAATCGTTTCAAAGTCATCGGTAAGAAGTGGGATGAGTGATTCCATTCCTTCAACAATTATGCCTTGTGCAATCTTGTCGAGAATCTCTAACGCACTTGGATATTGGCTCTTTAACTTCTCTGCTCTCTCACGAATAGCATCTGTAAGAAGTAATTCGCGACAAGGCAAGATCGCGAGCTTTCCTACGACCGGCTCACTGGTGCGTTGATCTGCAACCTCAAAATACTGAAGCTCTTCAATTTCATCACCGAAGAAATCAATACGCACAGGATGCATCGCAAGCGGAAGGAAGACATCGACGATGCCGCCACGCACAGCAAACTCCCCACGTTTTTCAACAAGGTCAGTTCGTGTAAATGAAAGTTCAGTCAGATGGTTGATGAGTTCAGTAAGGCCAATCTCTTGACCAATCTCTAAAGTCCACAGCTCTTTCTTAGCAAGGGATTCAATAAAGCGATGGATTACTGCACGCACGGGCGCGACAACAACGGGGTTGTTCTGCTTTTCTTTAAGCGAATACAAAGTTGAGAGTCTGCGTGCAACGGTGTCACTTCGCGGACTTAAGCGTTCATGAGGCAGCGTCTCCCACGCAGGAAATTCATAGACATGTGAATGAAGGCTTCTGAGATATTCACTCACATCTTCTGCGCCACGGCTGGAGCTTGTGATGACCAGTAGGGGCTTTTCTTGAGCCTTGAGAGCAATCAGGAATGGGTAGCTCGATGCTGGTGCAATGATCTTGGAGGAATCAAGGAGCGCGGAAGCCACTTCGGTATCACTATGTAATACCGCGAGAATTCCTCTCATTGCACGCTCCTTTAAACGACTCAAAGCCCCACTTCAAAAAGAAGGGGGGCGAACAATTACAGTCTATCGGGCCTGCTCCATCTGTGATAATTCTCCAGTGACCGAGACCTCCAAGACGAAGCAGATCGTTGAATCAGATGATGCAACGCTGCGCAGCGACGTGCGCCGCCTCGGTGATCTCCTCGGCCAATCACTTGTCCGCCAAGAAGGACAACACCTCCTTGATCTCGTAGAGAGCGTGCGCAAAGGAGTCCGCGAAGGTAGCGGAATTGAAATCCTTGAAAACCTTTCAGTTGATGATGCAACGCAACTCGTGCGAGCACTCAGCACCTATTTCCATTTAGCAAATGTTGCAGAACAAGTACACCGCTCTCGCGTATTGGCAGAAGTTCGCGCACAAGGTGGTTCATGGATTACTCGAGCAATCGACAAAATTGAAGAGGCGATGCAGAACCCTGTCGCAGGACATGAAATTTCACATGCTGATTTATCAAAATGGATTAATGATCTCGATATCCGCCCCGTCTTCACAGCGCATCCAACTGAAGCAGCGCGCCGATCTATCTTGATTAAGCTCGGTGAGATTGCTTCACTGCTTGATACTCCAAAGTCGGTCGTTCAAGATGAACGTCTTGCTGAAACAGTTGATTTGTTGTGGCAGACTGATGAGCTTCGCCTCAATCGCCCAGAGCCTCTTGATGAAGCGATGAATGCGCTCTATTACCTCGATGACCTAGCAGCACAGACTGTTCCTGAAGTTCTCAATGACTTTGCCCGCGAACTCAAGCGTCTGAAGATTGATTTGCCCGTAACTGCGCGTCCACTGACATTTGGCACATGGATTGGTGGCGATCGTGATGGCAACCCCAACATCACACCTGAGGTAACTGAAGATGCTGTTGTTCTACAAGTAGCCCACGCAATTCGATCAACTATGGCTGCGATGAACCGTCTGCGCCAGATGCTCTCTGTTTCAACGCGCATCACAGGTGCAACCCCAGAGCTGAGCGCATCTGTTGAAGAAGATCTCAAGAATATTCCAGAGTTTGAGGCACGCTTCTTGCGCCTAAATGCACAAGAGCCATACCGACTTAAAGCAACTGCAATCGTGCATCGACTTGCATTCACACGCACACGCCATGCAGATCGCACCCCACATGTTCCAGGTCGCGATTACAAGAACACTGCAGAACTCCTTGCAGACCTCACCTTGATGCGCGATTCACTCTTTGCTCACCGCGGTGAACTCCTTGCCACAGGCCTACTTGAGCGCACCATCCGCACCGTTGCAGCATTTGGCCTGACACATGCAACTCTAGATATTCGCGAGCATTCAGATGCTCACCACAACGCTCTCAAGCAGATGATTTCAGGCGACTACATCGCACTCTCTCACGCAGATAAATTCCCTCTTCTCATCAAGCACCTTGCATCATCAGAAAAACTGGATTCATCAAAGCTCGATGCTGCAGGGCTTAAGACTCTCAATACCTTTGTTGCCATCGAAGATCTGATTGAACGTTTTGGCCCTGAAGTAATTGAGACCTATATCGTCTCTATGACAAAGGGCGCAGATGACCTCATTGCTGCAACTGTTCTTGGTAAGCAGGCAGGCCTTGTTGATATTGATAAGAAGGTTGCAAAGATTGGTTTTGCTCCCCTACTTGAAACAGTTGCAGAACTGCGCGCAGCTGGTGAAATTCTTGAAACGCTTCTCTCAGATCCCACCTATCGCAAGCTCGTTGAGCTGCGCGAGAATGTGCAAGAAGTGATGCTTGGTTATTCAGATTCCAATAAAGATGCAGGTATTGCAACATCGCAGTGGGAGATCCACCGTGCTCAGCGCACGTTGCGCGATGTTGCTATGAAGCATGGCGTCAAACTTCGTTTATTCCATGGTCGAGGTGGTTCTGTGGGACGCGGTGGCGGACCAACATATGAAGCGCTCGTTGCACTGCCTTGGGGTTCTGTCGATGGACAAATCAAGATGACTGAACAAGGCGAAGTTATCTCCGATAAATACGCACTTCCTGCTCTTGCTCGCGAGAACGTTGAACTCACTCTTGCAGCATCACTAGAGGCCACAGTCCTCAACCGTGGACCACGCCAGAGCGCAGAAGATTTAAACAAGTGGAATGAATGTATGAACATAGTTAGCGATAACGCATTTACTCGCTATCGCGCACTCATTGATCACCCAGATCTACCCGCCTATTTCTATGCATCTACTCCAGTTGAACAACTAGGAAATCTTTTCCTTGGCTCACGTCCATCCCGTCGCCCTGATGCTGCAGGCGGTCTTGATTCACTCCGCGCTATTCCTTGGGTATTTGGGTGGACACAATCACGTCAGATCGTTCCAGGATGGTTTGGCGTTGGATCAGGGCTGAAGGCAGCGCGTGAAGCTGGGCAAACTGAAGTGCTTAAGAAGATGCTTGCAGAGTGGCACTTCTTCTCAACCTTTATCAGCAATGTCGAGATGACACTTGCTAAGACAGATCTTGAAACAGCTAAGCGTTATGTGGAAACACTTGTGCCAGCTGAGCTGCAGCACTTCCTTGGCACAATCAAAGAAGAGTTTGATTTAACTGTCTCAGAGATACTTGCACTCACAGGAAAGAAATCGCTGTTGGGCGATCAAGCAGTTTTGGCTCGCACCCTGCAGGTGCGCGATACATACCTCGCACCTCTTCAATTGCTTCAGGTAAATCTCTTGCACCGTGTGCGCACTGAAGGAGAAGCTGATCCTGCGCTGATTCGAGCTCTGCTTCTGACTATTAACGGTGTGGCTGCCGGTCTACGAAATACAGGCTGATTTTTAGCTATTAAATTTAGATTGTGTTAAATCAAGCCCATTTGCAATCAAGTACTCAACACAATCTGCGCCACGTTCGATAAATTCATCGAGGGTCTTCTTCTCTTCTTTACTAAATTGCTTCAAGACAAAGTCAGCAGGATCTTGCTGTCCCATGGGGCGCCCGATTCCAAGGCGAACACGGAAATACTCTGCTGTGCCAAATGATGAAGTGAGTGATTTCAAACCATTGTGGCCATTATCGCCACCTGCAACCTTGGTGCGAATTGCTGCATAACCAATATCGAGTTCATCGTGAAGAACGATAATGTTTGCAGGTTCAACAGAGTAGAAAGATGCAAGTGCCTTAATCGGCCCGCCTGATTCATTCATATAGCTCTTAGACTTTGCGAGAATGATTGAGTGCATATCTGCGCCAACACCTAATTTATAGGCTGCAATATCGTTGCGAGATTTATGCGAAGAGAGTTTTACGTTGTGGCGTTTAGCAAGATGATCAATGACCATCTGACCCACATTGTGACGGGTGGCAGCGTATTCATCCCCGGGATTACCGAGACCCACTACCAACCACGTCATATGTGAAATCGTAAGGGTTGTTAGTCCTTCTTCTCTGCATCTGCAGCAGGTGCCGCAGCAGCTGCATCTGCAGCAGGTGCCACAACAGCAACTTCTTCAACAACTGTTGAGCGCTCAGACAAGTGAACGATGATTGTGTTCGCTGGGCTCACAAGAATGATGCCTGCAGGAAGAACAACATCTGAAGCATGCTTAGAAGTTCCAGCAGCCATTCCTTCAATATCAAGTGTAAGGAACTTAGGAATCGCAGTTGCCTCTGCCTCAACTTCAATTGAGTTGTGCTGAGTCTCAAGGATGCCGTCTGGATCGTGCTTACCTTCAAGGTGAACAGGAACTGAAACAACAACCTTCTCACCGCGACGGACAAGTACGAGGTCGATGTGCTCAAGGATCTGCTTGAGTGGGTGGCGAACGATTGACTTTGGAAGTGTCTGACTCTTTAAGAGCAACGCCGAGTTCGCGAGCTGGGAGAGTGATGTGAACTGGCTTCTCACCATGTCCATAGATGACAGCAGGAACAAGACCTGCAACGCGTGCGCGACGTGATGCACCCTTACCGAATTCGGTACGTGTTGTTCCCTTAATTGAAACTTCTGCCATTTTAAAACTCCCTCGTAGCTGTTATCGAACCTCTTTGTGTTGCGAAGTTCCAGCAGGAGTTGATACCTACGCCGTCGATCACGGATAAATTTCACCCTCGCCGGAACGAGGTGAAGGTTAGCGTGAGTTAGCTATGCCCGTCAAAAAGGCTGGTTACTGAGCCATCTTCGAAGACCTCACGGATGGCGCGAGCCAAGAGTGGGGCGATGGTGAGCACAGTCAGCTTGTCAAACTTCTGATCCTCAGACAGGGGAAGAGAATCGGTGACAACGACCTCGACAGCGCGAGACTCTTTGAGGCGATCAACGGCCGGACCAGAGAAGACAGCGTGGGTTGCAGCAACGATGACATCTTTTGCGCCCCCTTCAAAGAGAGCATCGACTGCCTTTGTGATGGTGCCTGCCGTGTCGATCATGTCATCGATAACGACGCATGTGCGACCTTCAACATCTCCCACAACTTTTCCAACAACTGCTTCGTTAGGAACAAGTGGGTCGCGAGTCTTATGGATAAATGCAATCGGGCAGCCACCGAGAAGCTCAGACCAACGCTCTGCAACACGAACGCGACCTGAGTCAGGTGAAACGATAGTGAGCTTTGAACGATCCACCTTGCTGCCAACATAATTTGCAAGCATAGGAAGTGCGAACAAGTGATCGACAGGACCGTCAAAGAATCCTTGAATCTGTGAAGTGTGGAGATCAACAACCATAAGTCGATCAGCGCCTGCTGCCTTAAAGAGATCTGCCATCAGGCGCGCAGTAATTGGTTCGCGACCACGGCTCTTCTTATCTTGGCGAGCGTAACCATAGAACGGTGCAACAACAGTGATGCGCTTTGCCGATGCGCGCTTGAGAGCATCAATCATGATGAGTTGTTCCATGATTTGCTTATTAATTGGGGTTGAGTGTGACTGAATCACAAATGCATCGCAGCCACGAACTGATTCTTCAAAGCGAACAAAGATCTCACCATTAGCGAAGTCATATGCAGACGTTGGTGTGAGCGGAATACCTAGTTCGGTAGCAACTTGTTCAGATAACTCTGGGAATCCGCGGCCTGAAAAAAGACGAAGTTTTTTCTCTGAAGATAAACGGATCTCGCTCAAGGAAGTTAGCCTTTCTGCTCGTCGTTACTGTGGCGCATAGCGGCCTCAGCAGATTTACTGCCAGCTCGCTTACGCAGAACCCAACCTATTACATTTCGCTGCTTTGCCCTACCGACACCAATTGCACCGGGCGGAACATCTTCAGTAATCACAGATCCGGCTGCCGTATATGCGCCATCTCCGATTGTGACCGGGGCTACTAACATCGAATCGCTTCCGATTCGAACGTGATCGCCCACAACGGTGTAATGCTTTTCAACACCGTCATAGTTAACAAAGATAGTTGCAGCGCCAATATTGGAGCCCTCACCGATAACAGCATCTCCCACATAGGAAAGATGAGGCACTTTAGAGCCTTCGCCCAAAGTCGCATTCTTCATCTCAACATATGCGCCGACCTTTGAATTTGGAAGCAACTTTGTTCCAGGTCGCAAGAATGTATAGGGGCCAACATTTGCACCATCGCCAATGATGGCTTCTGTGCAACGAGATTCAATAACGCGAGCACCTGCGCCCACTGTGCAATCAACAAGTGTTGTGCGAGGGCCGATGACAGCACCCGTTGCCACTGTGCTCATTCCACTAATAGCAGTACCAGGCATAAGCACTACATCACTTGCCACAGTCGCAGTTGCATCAACCCATGTGCTTAAAGGATCCACAATGGTCACACCATCGCGCATCAAATCTTCATTAATGCGATCGCGCAAGAGGGCCGCTGATTCTGCAAGCTGCACGCGGTCATTGACTCCTAGGATTTCGATGAAATCATCAATCAGAACTGCTGCAATCTTGCCACCTTCATTGCGAAGGATTTCAATGACATCGGTGAGATAGAGCTCGCCCTGCGAATTATCCTTTTTCAGCTTTCCGATAGCACCAGCGAGTTTGACTGCATCAAATGCATACACACCAGAGTTCACTTCAAGGATGTCACGTTGAATCTCATCGGCATCGCGCTCTTCCACAATGCGAAGAAGTGAGTCATCATCAGCGCGAATAATGCGGCCATAGCCTGTTGGATCTGGGTGTTCTGCTGTGAGAACGGATGCTGTAAAACCACCTGCATGATGTTCTGTAAGAAGTTGAGTCAGAGATGATCCTGTGAGCATCGGTGTATCACCTGCAAGTACAAGAATTGTTCCGCTTGCCTTGAGACCATCGAGTGCAAGTTGAGTTGCATGTCCTGTGCCGCCGCGCTTTTCTTGGAAGACTGTTGTGACATGTGGTGCTACTTCTGAAAGGTGTGCCTCTACTTGTTCGCGACCTGCTCCAACAACTACGCGCACCTGCTTAGGTGAGAGTGCACTCACTGCGATGAGAACATGGCCAACAAGTGATCGACCTGCGATTGAGTGAAGAACCTTGGGAGTGCTCGACTTCATGCGAGTACCTTCTCCAGCAGCGAGAATCACTACTGTTTCAAGGCTCATGTGTGCAGTCTACTTGCTCGGGCTGAGATTGAAACGGTGGCTCCGCCACCAGGTATCGATCCTGGACCCTGGGCTTCAAAGGCCCATGTGCTAGCCACTACACAATGGCGGAACCTATATTCTCCCTTATATTCGGTAGTGCTGGCGACCACTAAACTCCATTTACTATGCAGAATAATCGAGATGAAGTAGACCGCCTCATAGCGGCCTGGAAGCGCGAGCGCCCAGATCTCGACCTCTCTCCCCTTGCAGTCCTAAGCCGCATTACCCGCATCGCCCGCCACCTGGATATTGCTCGTCGTGATGCATTCGCAGATCTTGAGACGTGGGGATTCGATGTTCTTGCAGCTCTGCGTCGTGCAGGTGCACCACATCAACTCTCCCCTGGTCAGTTAATGCAAGAGACGATGGTGACGAGTGGAACGATGACCAATCGCCTTGATCGACTTGAAGAGTTGCAATTGATTACTCGTGAACAAGATCCGGATGATGGTCGCGGCTCACTTGTCACACTCACAAAATCTGGGGTGCGCGCTGTTGATGCTGCGCTGGAAGGTCTGCTTGAGAATGAACGTGAATTGCTAGGAACACTGACTGC
>JAPLBL010000062.1 GCA_026392765.1 Actinomycetota bacterium | reverse complement strand
TGCAAATCACCCACTGATCTCTCACAAACTTACTGTTTTACGTGATGAAAGAACGGATTCTCCGACCTTCCGACTTCTCGTCGAAGAGCTCGTGACACTTCTTGCATACGAGGCAACCCGCGAAGTGCGCACCAAGACTGTGAACATCAAGACTCCCGTGACTGCGACAACAGGATTAGTTATGGCTGAACCGCGACCAGTCGTCGTTCCCATCTTGCGTGCAGGACTTGGAATGTTAGAGGGAATGACAAAGTTGCTCCCGACAGCTCAAGTTGGATTCTTAGGAATGGTTCGTGACGAAGAAACTTTAAAGGCAAGCACATATGCAAACCGACTTCCTGAGAATCTCTCTGGTCGTCAATGTTTCATTCTCGATCCGATGCTCGCAACCGGTGGCACTTTGGTCATGGCCATTAATTACTTGATTGAACGTGGCGCCGATGAGATCACAGCGATCTGTTTGCTTGCAGCTCCTGAAGGAATCAAAGTTCTCGAAGATGAATTTAAGAATGCTGGGATTCCAATTACTCTGGTGACTGGTTCACTCGATGAGAAACTCAATGAAAAGGGTTACATCGTTCCCGGTCTTGGCGATGCAGGCGATCGTCTCTACGGTGTTGTGTAAATGGCATCAACTTCCCCTGGATACGGAATCACAATCCGTGTCGAAGGTTCTCCTGAGCTCCAACCAGTTGCGCTCATAACAACCACAATTACCAATGCAGGGGCGACTATTACCGCCCTCGACGTCGTTGAATCACTCCTTGAGAAGGTAGTCATTGACGTTACATGCGACACCATTGATGCCGATCACGCTCAAGAAATTCATGATGCACTATCAGCACACGATGGACTGACTGTTCGAAAGGTAAGTGATCGCACATTCTTGCTCCACCTCGGTGGAAAGATTGAGGTAACTTCCAAAGTTCCTCTAAAGACTCGTGATGACCTCTCTCGCGCATACACACCAGGTGTTGCCCGTATTTCTCAAGCGATTGTTGATGATCCATCAGATGTTCGCCGCCTGACAATGAAGCGCAATACGGTGGCTGTTGTTACCGATGGATCAGCAGTACTAGGCCTAGGAAATATCGGCCCTTCGGCCGCCCTTCCTGTGATGGAGGGTAAAGCTGCTCTCTTTAAGCGCTTTGCCAATGTTGATGCATGGCCAGTCTGTCTTGATACGCAAGATGTCGATGAAATCGTTCGCACCGTCCAACTCATCGCACCTGTCTATGGCGGCATCAACCTTGAAGATATTTCAGCGCCTCGTTGCTTTGAAGTAGAACGTCGCCTGCGCGAACTTCTTGATATCCCTGTCTTCCACGATGACCAACATGGAACTGCAATCGTTGTTCTTGCAGCTCTGCGCAATGCGCTCAAGCTAGTGAAGAAAGATATGTCGAAGGTCAGAATTATCATGAGCGGTGCGGGAGCAGCAGGTACTGCTATTGCTCGCCTTCTGGTCTTAAGTGGCGCCACCGACATCATCGCATTTGATAAAGATGGTGTTATCTCAAAAGATTCTCAATCTGAAGATCCCATGCGTGATTGGTTTATTGAGAACTCAAATAAAGCGAACTTCAAGGGCAACGTCCACGAGGCGTTGGCAGGAGCTGACATCTTTATTGGCGTGAGCGCACCAAATGTGCTCAAAGAAGCAGATATCGCATCCATGGCTGCAGGTTCCATCGTCTTTACACTTGCCAACCCAGATCCTGAAATTGATCCAGTTATTGCTCGTAAATATGCAGCAGTTGTTGCAACAGGGCGTAGCGATCACCCAAATCAAATTAACAACGTTCTTGCCTTCCCTGGAATCTTCCGCGGACTACTCGATGCAAACGCTCACAAGATCACAGATAAGTTGCTGGTTGCCGCAGCTGAAGCGATTGCAGATTGCGTGAGCCCATCACAGCTCAACACATCATTCATTGTTCCCAGCGTCTTTGATCCCAACGTAGTAATACAGGTTGCTGCAGCAGTAAAGAAGTCGGTGTAATGGAACTCGTTGCATCCTTTGATGAGCAGTTCACCGCTCTTGCTCCCTTTCTTTTCTATGTAATTATCGGTGCCATTGTTTTCATCGAAACTGGACTTCTCTTTGGCTTCTTCCTACCTGGTGATTCAGTCCTCTTTAGCGCTGGCTTAGTAGCTGCTGCTCAAGGCGATATCAATATCGTTCTGCTGGTCACAATCATCTTGGCTGCTGCATTCTTTGGTGATCAAGTTGGCTTTGTCATCGGCCGCGTTGTCGGTCGTCCTTACTTGGATAAGCACACATCACCTCGTATGCGCAGAATGATTGAGCGCTCTGAACGCTTCTATGAGAAAACTGGATGGTGGGCAGTCGTTGCTGCACGCTTCTTCCCGTGGATTCGCACCTTTGTTCCGCCAATTGCAGGTGCATCAATGATGAATTACTACAAATTCCTATCAGCCAACATAATCGGTGCTGTGCTGTGGGGAGCTGGAATTACCCTGGCTGGTTACTACGCTGCAACACTGCCGTGGGTTAAGACTTCCTCTTATGCAATAGCCGCATTCTTTATTTGTGGGTCAATCGTTTCCGGCCTTGTGAATTATTCACGCCGCCGACGATAACTCCCACATAAGTCATAGCAATTCCTGTCACCAAATACATAGATACCTGCACGCCATCTGTTGGTGAATAGAGATCAATCAAGAGTGAACCCACTAATTGACCTCCCACGCTAAAGAGTGTGAATGTCAGAACCCCAAGATGTTGAACAATGGTTGATGTGAAAGCAATGTAGATAACTCCGATAACGCCACCTGTGTAAATCCACCAAGGACCTGCTGGAAGTGGAACAAGTTCTTCTGAGTTGATAAGTACCAAGATACTTAAGAAAATCACAAGAAATGTCGTACCCATAATGAAGTTCAATAATGATGTTGTGAAGCTTTGATGTGAATACTCATTGATCTGACCATTCATTGCACGCTGCACACCAACAATCGCACCTGCAACACATCCCATAAAGACTGCAATGAGTGAGAGATTTCGTGCATCAATGCGGTCATAGACCGAGATAAAGACTGCAAAGACAGTGAAGAATGCGGCGGCAATACGACGAGGTGTGATGTGTTTCTTTCCGCCACCTGTAAGCCCGATGCGATCGACAACAAGGGAGGCCGCTGTTTGACCCGCAATAGATGCAACAGAGTAGATAGCAACGCCAATAAGAGGCACGATGTGAGTCTGCACAGCAACGAAACTGCCGCCTAAGGCTCCTGCAAAGAGAGTCCACTTAGGTAGCTCCTTACGCACCACCGCCCCGCGCAAATTACGAGCACCTTCTTTAATGGAAGGCGTAAAGAGCGCGATGATTGAAATGATTATCAAACCTGACCCAAATGAAACTAACGCTGCCTCAACACCATTTCCAATCTGATGTGAAAGTTAGCCATTAGCGCGAGCCTGAAGAGCAATCATGACTCCAGAGATTGCTGCAAGAAAATCTATGCGCTGATTCT
>JAPLBL010000073.1 GCA_026392765.1 Actinomycetota bacterium | reverse complement strand
GCCTCAGTTGGGAAATCTGCGAAACAGATGGAGATATCCATCGCTGTGATGATCAAGTCAGATGCCTTAGCAAATGTCTTTGCATCAAATGAGCCATCTGCTTTGAGGAACTTCATCAAGTTAAGTGATGCCAAGTTACATGATGAGTTATCAAGTGACATGTACTCAGAGCAAGGGTTTGACGCATTGATGCGACCTGTCTCAGGAGTTGTGTGCCAATCATTGATGGTGTCATCGAATTGAACACCAGGGTCTGCGCAAGCCCATGCAGCTTGTGCAATCTTTGTGAAGAGTTCGCGTGCATCAACTGTGTCAATAACTTCACCTGTTGAACGAGCTGTGAGACCAAATTGCTCACCGTTCTCAACAGCCTTCATGAACTTATCTGAAAGGCGTACTGAGTTATTTGCATTCTGATATTGAACAGAGATGATGTCTTTTCCACCAAGGTCCATATCAAAGCCAGCATCACGAAGGGCGCGAATCTTGTCCTCTTCATTGACCTTGGTCTCAATAAATTCTTCGATATCTGGGTGATCAACATCTAGAACAACCATCTTTGCAGCGCGACGGGTTGCACCACCAGATTTGATTGTTCCAGCAGATGCATCAGCACCACGCATAAATGAAACTGGGCCAGAGGCTGTTCCACCTGATTTAAGTAATTCCTTTGATGAACGAATACGGGAGAGGTTAAGACCTGCTCCAGAGCCGCCCTTAAAGATCATTCCTTCTTCGCGATACCAGTTAAGGATGCTATCCATCGTGTCATCAACCGACAAGATAAAGCATGCACTTACCTGCTGTGGCGCAGCTGTTCCAACGTTGAACCACACTGGTGAGTTGAAAGAGAAGATCTGGTGCATAAGCATATGTGTGAGCTCGTGCTCGAAAATTGTTGCATCGCTATCTGTTGCAAAGTAACCAAATTCTTTTCCAGCTTTTGTGTATGTAAGAACTACGCGATCGATAACTTGCTTCAGTGACCACTCGCGATTTTCTGCCCCTACTGCCCCACGGAAGTACTTGGTTGTAACGATTGTTGAAGCATTGACCGACCAGAAGTCTGGGTACTCAACACCGTGTTGTTCAAATACAGTCTCACCGGTCTTCCAGTTTGCCTGCACAACATCGCGTCGTTCCCACTTGACTTCATCGTATGGATGAACTCCCTCAGTTGTATAAATACGTTCGATCGTTAAGCCCTTACCCTTGATGGTGTTATGAGCTTTGATCTTTACTGGCCGGTTGATGACCGTATCTGACATCGTGTGTTTTCCCGTCTTCTCTTATTTAACGATTGCTCGTTGCTGGTTGGTTTACTTTCAGCGATGGGGCATCGCTTCTTTCTTTTGCTTGTGAATCTGCGCTGAGGGAATTAGCGCTCGATGGCATTGCTCGCAGTAACGCGATCTCGCCTTCGAAATCTTCAAGGGAGGCAAAGTTACGGTATACAGATGCATATCGCAGGTAGGCCACCTCATCGAGTTCGCGAAGTGGCGCAAGAATTGCTAACCCCACCTCTTGAGCTTCGATTTCTGCCTGCCCTGTTCCGCGAAGGGTCTCCTCCACTCGCTGGGCAAGTAAAACCAAATCATCTTCATCTACTGGCCGACCTTGGCACGCCTTGCGCACGCCGACAAGAACCTTCTCGCGGCTAAAGGGCTCTGTAGCCCCTGATCGTTTAATGATGTTAAGAAGAGCCACCTCTTGGGTTGAAAAGCGCTGTCCGCACTTGGGGCATTCGCGGCGGCGGCGGATTTCTGTGCCTTCTTGGACCGGACGAGAGTCAACGACTCTGGAATCATCGTGTCTACAGAACGGGCAAATCATCTCGGCGTGTCTCCCTTCGAATGCTCAATATTTCCCAAATTCGGGTGTATTGGTGAATTAGCTAAACTACCGTAAAAACACTACTAATGGAAGTTTTTGCGTCTTCGACCCCTACATCTAGTGGGAACTATAAAGCATTTCTTGAGACTCTGCCTCTTGAGTAGGAAACTTTTTTTCTCGTGTCGCGCCAGGCCTTACTTAAGCGGGATACGTAGCTTCTGGCCTGTGGCCACATCCACGCTTGCCAGAGAGTTGACCGAGATGATCTCAGAGACGAGCGAGCGCACATCCCGTGCACCTGCAAGGCGGTTGGCCAGGGACCAGACGGTATCTCCAGGGGCCACAGTCACGGTGATGAAGGATCCGGCCTGGGCAGGTGCTGCATCTATGCCAGCCCCAGCTTTAGCGCTGACTACAGAACCTAGGACGATAGCGAGAGAGAGAACGACAAAGGTGCGAGCAAGGCGGCCACGACGATTAAGGGTAATCGTAGACGGATTGGCCAAAAAGCCTCGATTTACACTGACTTTGGAGCCATATGTAGATAGTGTCATTGTGCTCATAGTTCTCAGCTCCTGCTACGCCTTAAACCTTGGGGAAGGTTTTCGAACACTTGTTCGATAGGAAAACCATACAGCCCCCCACCGACATCTGCAAGAAATATTCGAACATTTGTTTGAATTTATCCCCAACCTGTGGAAGAATCTGTGTATGGCCAAAAAAGAGATTCCATCCAAGCCTGAGCTGACCACCCGCCAGGTATCTATCCTCGACTTCATCAAGACATCCACTGAATCCCAGGGCTATGCCCCCTCCATGCGCGAGATCGGTGAGGCAGCGGGGCTCAACTCCCCCGCATCGGTTAAATACCAGCTCGATATCTTGGAGGAGAAGGGCTTCATCCGCCGCGATGCCGACCGAGGCCGCGCCATGGAAGTTGTCCTTCCCGATTCAATGACTGGCGCTGGCGCCCACACAGATAAGACTCGCTTTATTCCACTTGTTGGATCCATTGCAGCAGGTGTTCCCATTACTGCAGATCAACAGATTGAAGAGACTCTTCCTCTTCCTGAATCACTGGTTGGTAAGGGCGATCTCTTTATGCTCAAAGTAAAGGGTGAATCAATGATTAACGCCGCTATCTGCGATGGCGATTACGTTGTAATCCGTCAGCAGAAGGATGCTAACAATGGCGACATCGTTGCTGCGATGATCGATGGCGAAGCAACTGTGAAGACATTCTCACGCAAGGGTGGCCATATCTGGTTGCTTCCTGCCAACGATGACTTTGCACCTATCGATGGTGACCAGTGTGAAGTACTCGGAATTGTTACAGCGGTACTGCGCTCGCTCTAGATTTATTCTGTACATTTTTTAGTATTTTCTGTACATTACTCCTATGAGTGAATTAAGCGTTACGGATGCCCGTGCTGAGTTGCCTGCAGCTATTAAGAAGTCCCACAAGGCACCTGTCCACATCCTTAAACATGGCGAACCCGTTGCTGTTCTAATCTCTCCCATCCTTTATAGAGAGATGTTGGAAGCCATGGAAGAACTCGAAGATATTGAAGCCTTTGATCAAGCGATGTTAAGCAACGAGAAGCTAATTCCATGGGAGTCGGTGAAAAAGGAGCTTGGTCTTCTTTGATCCGCTACACCGTTTCTTTTCAACCAAAAGCTAAAAAAGCCCTCGTTGCCGCCTCCCAAGAGGACCGATTGAGAATTACAGCTGCCATCGAATTGCTCCGCGAAAACCCTCTTCCTCCCAAGGCTCTCAAACTCAAAGGGCGCGAGGGTTACCGGATTAGAGTTGGTAAATACCGAATCATCTACGGTTTCGATGGAACTGAACTAGTGATTATCGTTCTCGATATTGGGCCGCGTCGAGACATCTATCTACGAACCCTCTAATTACTTCTTACCCTCAATATCTCGCAGCACCTGATGCATCTCTGATGCAATCTTCTTGAGCTCTTTTAGTTCTTGATCTGCAATTGCACGAGCCTCTTTCGCTAGCTCAAACTCACCAATAGATGCCTCGTGAGTCTCGCGAATGATTTCTTCAACGGAAGCTGAGGAAACCTGCTGTCCGACCATGATGATGGATAGCAGTACCAACTGCAGAAAAGTCTGTGCAACCCAGGACACGATGATCACAACATCACCTGACTTAATAGCTGCAGGCAATGAGATCAGGGCAAGGGCTGCAAAGATATACGCACACCACATCGTTGAAACAAAGGATGTGATCTTCTGCGCCAGGCGGCGGTTAAATTCATTGATGCGGTTCATGTTCTAAAGATACAGCTAATTCATCAAGCGATTAAGGCTCCAGGTAATCTCTTCAATCTGTGATGCCACCTTCTTCGCATCTGCGGCGTTAGAGCAATCGATGGTGATATCGATTGATTCACCTGGCAGCAAAGTGATGCGCTCAGCCGATACTTCCACTCGATCTAGGGCTACTAGCTCAGGCAGTAGTGAGAGCTCGTGGATAAAGCAGTTGGCAGTTAAATGCACCATCACTGAATTGCCCTTAATCTCTGCCGCTAATTCAACGTTATGCGCACAGACCTTAGATACCGCTTTATCCAGTACGCGTCGCGCTGTACGAATGCCATCGAGTTCAGCGATGAGATAACCATTTCTTGAGAATAGATCTGAGAGAGCAAAGAGCTCACTTAATGCAAATGAAGATTGCGAACGTGCATCAAGTGTTACCTGGCGAGATTCACTTTCAAGCAGTTCGCCACTCTCACTAACCAACCAGACTTTCAGAGTCTCACTCCAGGCTTCGCTTGTGTCGTTGATCAGAATCAACTTTCGCTCTACACCTGAGAAATGCAGTACTCGTGGACGATATGCCTCGCGCATCGCATACCAAGACAACTTTCGTGAAGATGCAGAATCAAGAACGGCCCAACTAATTGCTGGCCACATATCGTTGTATTGCCACAAGACCGAACCTGAACAGGTTTCATACTGACTTCTAAAGTGCTTCAAACCAACTTCAACAGCACGTGCCTGCACCAACTGCGCCGCAAAGTACCAAGCAGGTCCTTCGACTAAGTCTCTTTCAAATTCACGAACAAGGCCATTTGCCACCTTATCCATTCCGAAGAATGCCTTCTGATGCGTAGCCACATCAGCATCTCTTGAATCAAGCGTTGTCTTGCCAATTGCCTTTGTCAGCGTGCGCCATGACCCCGGTCCGTTATAACCAAACTCTGCAGAGAACGATGGCGAATAATCTTCATAACGTTGATATCCGGTGTCATTCCAAACATCCCAGATGTGATTAGTTCCTGATGAAAAATCTTTCACATCTTCTTTGAGTGTTGAGAAAGGCGAACCCGGAATATAGGGACGCGATCCATCGAACTTTGCAAGAGACGTGGGCAGAGTATCCATATAGAAAGTAGAGCCCCATGCCTTTCCTGCAAGAGGTTCTTTCCAACCCCAGTGCTGAAAACCTTCAATGCATTCGTTGCCACCGCACCACATCACAAGGCTTGCATGTGATCCCAAGCGAGTAATTGCTTGATGTGACTCTTCCTGAACCTCTGCAAACATCGCAGGAGTTTCAGGGTAAGCCGCACATGCGAAGAGGAAGTCCTGCCAAACGATAATTCCGAGTTCATCGCACAAGTCATAGAAATGATCTGACTCATAAATTCCGCCGCCCCAAACACGGATGGCATTTACTTCAACTGAATACAGATCACGAATACGGAGTTCGTACTGGTCTTTCGTAACTCGATGCGGGAATGGATCATCAGGAATCCAGTTGACGCCCTTTGCCCAGACTCGCTGGCCGTTCACGCAGATAGCAAACATCTGACGGCTACCGAAATTACTTTGGTCAAGGCTTAGGTGTCTAAAGCCCACGCGCTTACTGAATTGATCAACGACATTTCCTGCGTCATCTTTCAGGTACACATCAACCGAATACAGAGTCGCTTCACCAAAGCCCCGAGGATGCCAAAGCTCAAAGCCTTCACAGGTAATGGTTTCGTCTCTTCCTAAGGTCGTTGTCACAAATTTCTCTTTACCGTGGCCGCTAATCACGACCTCCACAACACTGACGCTCCCTCGTCCGACGGTGCGCACATGCAACTGCGGGACCCCATTTACAACATCACTCACTAAGCCAACTTCATCAAGAATTCCTTGATCCCATTGCGTTAACCAGATTGGCTTCCAGATCCCGCTTGTGACGGTGATGGGACCCCAATCCCATCCGAAGCTGCAGGCCATCTTTCTAAAGTAGTTATATGGCATGTCATATGGATTGGGAAATTTGCCCATCTCATCTTGTCGCTTCAACGCTTCAGGAAGCGGAGCCTTAAAAGCCACACCTAAATCAAAACCACTCGCCGCAACATCGGTAACATCAATCGAAAATGCGCGATGCATATTTTCGCTCTGCAACTTAACTGCGCCATTCACTGTGACAGTTGCCAGGGTATCCAGGCCATCGAATTTCAATTCAAATACGCCACCCGCAGTACGCGCTGGAACCATTGTTGCATAAATAGAATCAGCGTTTCTAATCCATTCTTGTTCTGCCTCAGTGCCATCAACTCGGATATCGCCAATCACGCCTGCTGAAATAAGATCCGTGTGAATCGAGCCTGGAACAGTTGCCGGCAATACTTGGCGACCTTCAGGAGTCTGGATATCGAGAGAAAATCCTTGGGATATCTCTTGTCGTACTACCTTCATTACCTTCGGCCGAAGTCATCTTCTAAGCGAACAATGTCATCTTCGCCAAAGTAGGTTCCAGTCTGTACTTCAATAAATGTCACACCGTTTGATTCAGGTGCAGCCATGCGATGTGCAACACCGATTGCGATATCTACTGATTCACCTGCCTGCAAAGTCTTTGTTACTCCATCAATGGTGACAAGAGCTGGGCCTTGAGTAATCAACCAATGCTCAGCACGCTTCTCATGTGTTTGATAAGAAAGCCGGGCACCAGCTTTGACGTTGATCTCTTTGACTTGAGAGAAAGCATTTGTATGAAGAACTTGGTAGGTGCCCCATGGACGCTCTGAGAATTCCAACATCTACATAGCCCCTTCGCGTTGGTCGGCAGAGATAAATCCAACCAGTCCTGCCCCAATAAGACCTGAATCCTTACCAAGGGTCGCACGCTTTAATGAGATACGAGATGGGAATTTAAGGCATTCCACCTGCTTTTCGAAGTGGCTCTGCAACGGCTGCCAATAGACATCGGCTGCATTGATAACTCCACCGCCCACAACGATAGTGTCGAGATCCATTGTCGCAACCGCATTGACCAACCCTGTGGCAAGAACTCGCGCACCTTTATCAATGACAGCAAGTGCTGCGGCATCTCCCTTGCGAGCAGCCTCTGCAACATCTTCAAATCTTTCCATCTTCGCATTACGAGCCATATTGGTTCCGCTGGCATATGCCTCAACACAACCACGAGCACCGCATGCACATTGATCGCCATCGATGATGACAACTGTGTGTCCAATAAATCCTGCATTGCCCATCGCACCTGGGAAGAATTTTCCGTCAAGGACAGTTCCGCCACCGATACCGGTTGAGACAACAACGCCCAAGAGATTAGTTGCGCCACGTCCTGCTCCCACACAAAATTCTGCATAGGCAAGTGCACTGGCATCACCAATGAGATGAACCTCTGTAATTGCAGAAACTGATCTCACAAAATCAACAAGTGAGAAATCAACCCACTGAGAAATATTGACGGGATTAATGGTGCCTTTGAGATGGTTGATGGGACCTGCAGAACCAATTCCAACGCCGATGACTGATGAGGGAGCTTGCGCCAACTGCTCACCTATAGCCGCAGCAAGACTCTTATTGAGCTCTTCCATAGAGTGAGCCTGCGATGAGATATCGGTGCGCGAGATAACTGCGCCGTCGCGAGTAACAAGGCCAACTGCGACCTTGGTTGCTCCGATATCGATAGCTAGCGCTAACTCATTCATTACGCGATGGACTCCTTTATCCCAGCGGATTCTAATCCAGGTGCGAACTCGGTATGGACCAGTTCGCCATATTTTTCTCGTGAACCTTTATCCCAAATAACTTCACATCCAGCAAAGCTCACATTGGTGCAGTTGACTGCCTCAATTGCACTGTGAGGGCGCTCAACGAAGTTGGAGATATCGTTGGGGCGTAGATCGATTCGGTGATCCCACTTTGAGCGAGATCCCACGCGAGCTCTCACATCTATGTACTGCACACCATCAATGAGTTCAGGCCGCGCTGCCCAATTGAGAATTCCTGCCTCGGTATCGATATCTAAGTTCTCAAAGCGAATGTTCTTCACAAAACCTTCAAGAGCCCGCTCAGGATTTCCATCTCCCACATGTCCTGGGTCATTCCATGAGAATGCAGTCACATGGAGTGCTTCTCCATGGCCCCACCACATCGGTGAAAATGCTCGGGTCTTCACTGTTGAATTTCGAAAGACACAGTCAGAGATGGTCCCGCCTTCGCGAGCGCGCACAGCAAAGCCACGATGTGAATCCTCGACTGTGCAATTTTCCACCAAGATATTTTTGATATCCCCCACAGACTCTGTCCCAAGAGTAATAGCCCCTGAAGTGGTCTTCATATAACAGTTATCGATGGTGATAAATGAGACATCGCCATATTGGGGAGTGCCAGCACATGATTTAAGTGAGATGCAATCATCGGCTGTAATGAGTGTGCAATCTTTAATCAACACATGGCTACAGCGATCGATATCGATTCCATCGGCATTGGGAACCATGAGATCTGTCAGGATTTTTACTCGCTCAATAGTTGAGTGATCACAGCCTGTAATTCGTATCGCCCAAAAGGCAGGATCTTTTAAAGTGAAATCAACAAGTTTGAGATCATCAGATTCGATGATGAAAACTGTGAAGGGGCGTTCAAGGTATTGGCTCTTTCCACCCACTGGTCCGCGCATTGAATGGATATAGCGACCGCGCTCTTCTATAAAGTTATCGGCATTTCCATCAATAGTTCCGGGACCGGTAATAGACGCTTGATGAGCTTGAAAGCCTGAGATAAATGCTCGTTGTGGCAGGACATATTCATTGACTGCGCCATCTGTGATGGCTGAAATCAAATGCTGCGGTGAGTAATCCTCATAGTTACTACTTGCGAGCAGCACTGCGCCTTGGGCCAGATGGAGCTCCACGCTTGCCTTGATCTGCAGACTGCCCGAGAGGAATACCCCTGCAGGGATTGTGACCCGGCCACCGCCTGAGGCGCTGACCTGGTCGATCGCTGTTTGGATCGCTGCGCTATTGAGGGTGTGGCCATCTGCAATAGCCCCACAGTCAAGAATTACTACATCCACAGAATCCACCTTAGGGCCGTTGGGGGCGAAGAACTGGCCAGGTCGGAAGAATGCCAAAGATGGTAATCCTTGTCAATAAATTACCGAAAAATCACCCCTAAAGGTTGAACAGAATAAAATGCGCTCATATTTGGGTAACAATTGAATAAATTTTTGAGTGGCTCATTGACAACCTTTACCATATCCCCTAATTTTCACCGCAATGTGAATGAAATTCACCCGGGTCCCACCAGAGCCTCATCTAGTGAGATCACAACCCATAGAAGGAGAACTATGAAGCTCAGCAATCGAAGCCTCGTCGGGGCCCTAGTAGGAGTCTTTACTTCTGCTGCGGTGATGACCGGGTTAGCAATGCCTGCATCGCAAGCTGCAGACACCATCAATATCCTCAGTCTTTATAAGACCTCAGGCGGCCCAGAAGCAGAGGCAATGAAGTTGCTTATCAGCAAGTTCGAAGCTGCAACTGGCGCAAAGGTCAACTTAACTGAAGCAGGCGAAGGCCTTGCAACTCAGTACAACTCAGATCTGCTTGCAGGTAAGGGTGCAGATCTCATGATCGTTAACCTCTTCGATGGAACATCTGCATGGCTTGAAAACGGTGCATCAGTTCCTGTTGACGGTTACGTCAAGCAGTGGGGACTCGACAAGGTTATTCAGGCAGATGCACTTGCTGACTGGTCAGCAAAGACAGGCTCTGGCGCAATCCAAGGATTCCCATTTGCAGGATTCACATGGCCACTTTGGTATAACAAGTCACTCCTTGCTAAGGCAGGAATCAAATCTGTACCACAGACAACAGATCAGTTGATCACAGCAGCTAAGGCGCTTCGCGCAAAGGGCATCGCTCCAATCGTTGTTGGTGGATCTGACTGGTCAGGCAACAAACTCTGGTCACAGATCATTGAGTCATACATGCCACCAGCAGAGGCAAAGAAGGTATTTGCTAACGGTGGATACTGCTCAAGCAAGAATGCAATGAAGGGAATTGATCTCTTCGTCAAGCTTCGTGATGCAGGCGTATTCGTCAACGGTATTGAGGGTTACACCGCAGACCAGATGAATACTGCTTACTACACAGGTAAGGCTGCAATCATGCCTGCAGGTTCATGGGCAATGCCTTCAACTCCTCCTGCAATCTCAAAGGTCACTGAAATGGGCGGAATGCCTGTTCCTGCTGGCGCTTACTACAAGAAGCCAACTGCATTCCAGGCTTACTCAGCTGTCGGTCTCTTCGTAGGTCCTAACGGATTGAAGAAGCTCAGCCTCGTTAAGCAATTCGTTCAGACTCTCTACAGCGCAGATGTTGTAGCAAAGTTTGTAAGCGATGTTGCGATCATTCCAGCAACAAAGACTCCTTTGACTGCTGCTTCACTCTCTTCTGCAAGCCCATTGCTTGCACAGTCAGTAACAGCACTTCCTTCAAAGGTCTCATACGCACTGTTCCCTGATGCTTATGTTGGAGCTAAGGGGACACCACTGACAAAGGCAAGCGCACTTGCATATGGTCCTGGCGTGAAGTCAGCGGCTATCTGTAAGGCAGCAGATGCTGCATACAAGGGTTAATCACCTCCTGATTAGCTAATCCCTGTAGAAGGAATAGAGGGGGCGCTCTGCGCCCCCTCTTATCTATAGTTTGACCTGAATTAATTTATGTACTGAATCGAGAAGCGATGGCCAAGATCAAGAGTGAGAAGACAATCATCTTCGCTCTGCCTGCCATCATTCTCTACGCATCATTCATGATCGGCCCACTGGCTGCGATGTTCTACATCAGCACCTTGAAGTGGACATACATCATTGCTCCCCCAGCATTTTTAGGTCTTGATAATTACCGCAACATGTTTGAAAGCGATGCATTCTGGACTTCTCTGAAGAACACCCTCATTCTCGTGGGGACACTTCTTCCCATCATGATTCCTCTGGCCTTTATGGTCGGCTACTACCTATCTCTCAAGCCTCGCGGACACCGCATCCTTCGTGTGCTGATGTTTACGCCAGGACTCATCTCCTTGAGCGCAACGGCCATGGTCTTCTTTGCAGTCTTGACGCCACCAGGGCTGCTCAACGGAACTCTAAATAATCTTGGGTTTAGTAACGAGAACACCGCATGGCTTGGTAATACTCGAACAGCCCTTGCCTCTATTTGGTTTATCAATCTCTGGCAAGGCATCGGATACACAGCTGTCTTAGTTACTGCCCGCATTGAAAATATTCCTCGCGAAATATTTGAAGCAGCTCGTCTAGATGGCGCATCCAATTGGAACCGCATGTGGCGCATCACCTGGCCCATCATCTTGGATTACATCGGCACAATCACGATGCTGCAATTCCTCTGGACAATCTTTGGTGGTGCAGGGCTCATCATCCTTCTCACCGGCGGTGGCCCTGGATATGCCACAACAACTCTTGGCGTGCTGGTCTATGGCAAAGCCTTCTCTGAAAACCAGCTGGGCTACTCACAAGCAGCTGGCGTGATTCTCTTCGTATTTGGCCTTGTGGGAATGATTTTGATCAAGAGATTAATTAAGGCAAAGGATTAGACATGTTTAAGCGAAAGAGCACAGATGAAGGGATCGCTCTGCTTCCTGCCCATATCTTGGTCTGGACATATGCCGCGCTCCTTGGAATTCCCATCTACTTTGTTTTCGTCTCTGCCTTTAAAGATAACATCGCAATCTTTGATACACCGCTTGCTCTTCCTACCTCACTCTCCTTTGACAACTTTGTGCAGGCTTGGAACACAGTCAAGCTCGGTCGAGGTCTCATTAATTCACTGATTGTCACAACAATGTCAGAGTTTGTGACCCTAGCTCTTGCCCTTCCTGCGGCTTACGGAATTGCCCGCAGCAAGGGCAAGATCGGGGCAGTTGTTGAGCGCATATTTGCACTTGGATTCCTTATCCCTGCCTTTGCAGCGCTGGTTCCAACTCTTCTGCTCTCTATCAAATTGAATATGTATCACACCCTTCCATTCTTCTCGCTCTTTCTTTCAGCGACCACACTTCCCATCTCAGTTATCTTGCTCGCTCAATTTATGCGCACTATCCCCCATGAACTTGAAGAGAGTGCGATGCTCGATGGAGCAACTCGTTGGCAGACTCTGCGCTATATCTATCTGCCACTGACCCGTGCCGGGATTGCACTTGTTGTGATCTTAAACTTTCTCACCTACTGGAATGAATATCTCTTCTCACTTGTGCTTCTTGGTTATCAAACATCCACACGAACTGTTCAAGTGGCACTTCCTGTTCTCGTCACAAATAACACACAATATGGTGTCCTCTTGGCGGGAACTCTGGTCAGCCTCATCCCCGTATATATCGTTTACATTTTCTTCCATCGCAAGATTGAAGGGGCGCTGCTCGCGGGCTCCATCAAGGTATAGTTGCGGCGGAGGTATTACACGTGGCACATGCCCCTCGCATCACGCTTAAAGATGTTGCAGCACTTGCAGGCGTCAGTATCAAGACCGCCTCTCGCGCACTCGCAGGCGAAGCTGGAGTTAATGCTCAGACCCTTGCCACCATCAAAGCTGCCGCTGAGAAGCTTGATTACCGCCCCAACAGACTTGCACAGCAGCTCCGAGGCGGACAAACAACCCATGCTATGGCTCTGCTTATCGGAGAGCTGCATAACCCCTTTTATTCAGAGGTTGCAGCAGGTGTTGAATCTGTCTTGCGCCCACAAGGCTTCGATATCTTCATCGCATCTACCAATGAAGATGTGACCACCGAAAAACACTTGATCGAGAACTTCATCGAACGCTCTGTTGAGGGAATCTTTATCCTTCCCGCATCGCAAGATCACTTCTATCTTGAGAACGAGCGCCGTCGTGGCACGCCGATCGTCTTTCTTGATCGCCCACCCGTCAACGTTCTTGCAGATTCAGTAACTCTTGATAACCGCAAGGCATCACGCGATGCCATTGAACATCTCTTTGCAAAAGGCCATAAGCGCATTGCAGTTCTTGCCGATGCTGAGAATGTCTGGACTGCGCGTGAGCGTATTGAAGGCGTGCGCGATGCCTATAGCAATAAGAAGATTCAGTTGGATGAGTCACTCATCATCAGCGGAGTCATCACACCCGATCCCATTCTTCAAGCTCTCTCTAAGTTACTCAAGCTTGCCGCAGATGAAGCCCCCACAGCAATCTTGGCTTTAAATAACCAAATCACTGTGGGTGTTATCTCAGCACTACAAAAGTTAAAGACTTCTCTAGGCCTGGTCGGCTTTGATGACTTCGAGCTCGCCGAAGTTCTCTCCACAACCGTCGTGCGCCATAGCCCATTTGAATTAGGTCGCCAAGGTGCGCTCTTAGCCCTTGATCGCCTGGAAAATCCCAACCGCAAGCCAGCACATATCGTGATGCAGGCAGAGCTTGTCGATCGCGGCTCCTCCTTCACGATTAAATAGCCCTGTGCCTAAAGATCCTTCACGCGAAGCCCACTTCCCCGCTATTGAAAAGCGCTATGGGGAGAAGATGTCCTACTGGTTTAAGGTCATGAAAGAAATCAAGAACGAGAAATACCCCCAGCAGATTGCCCACCTGCGTGAGAACTACGGCTTCTCACAAGCCCATGCCAACGCACTTGTCATGTTCTCACGTGGCTCCACATCATCAAGGCGCCATGACACCCCAGCTGAGTTCTATAAGACAATCGATCCCAAGCAGGCCACCACAATACGCAAGATCTTTAAAACTATTCAAACGAAATACCCTAAGACAGAACTTGTCATCGCCTGGAACCAACCGATGATAAAGCTTGGAGATGACTACATCTTCGGTGCATCAGCATCGAAACACCACATCACTATCGCGCCATGGAGCACCGACGTCCTTGATGCATTCCGCGACAAAATGGATCACTTAAAGCTCAATAAGAAGACCATCGTGATTCCCAGTGACTGGAAGGTCGAGGAGAAGTTGATCCTTGACATGGTCAAGGCAAGGATTGCTGAGACTAAGTAGTTACTTCTCGTAGTGATATCGAGCCGAGAGAATTATCAACTTCTCTCCCTCAATTCGATACACCAAACGGTTTACTCGATCTATGCGACGGGAATAGGTGTCAGAATCTTGATACCGCAGCTGTTCTGGTGAGCCAATCCCGGAATATGGAGTCTTAAGGCAATCAGCAATCAAGGCATAAATTTTCTTGAGAGCTCTCTTGTTGCCGCTCTCTTCCCAAAAGAAAATATCTCTTGCAGCTTCGGGAGACAATTCGACTTCTGTAGGAGGACGCTTCTTACTCAAACGCGCTTTTTGCCCTTACTCTTTTTCTTCATCGCATCCCTAAGCGCCTGAGGCAAGGATTCTGCATCAGCGGGAAATTCAATCTTGATCGTTTCACCACGATCTACCTGAGCTATTGATTCTAAGAGGTGCTCGCGATTTGCCGGTGAAGAGAATAGGTAGGCAGTCTCGAGAATGGATTCATACTCTGATTCTGACATCAGCACAGCGTTACCATTTTTAGAAGTAATGGTCACTGGCTTCTCATTGGCATTGACCTCTTCAATGAGTGGAAAAAGCCGAGCACGCGCTTCGGATGCGGTAATTGCCATTTCTAAGCCCTCTCTCGACTGGTACGAGAAATGGTACCACTAAATTAACGCCACCAGGAAGCTATTTAATCTGAGCAAAGGCTGCATCAAATAACTGCGCAAAGCGCAGAGATTCACTCAGCGGCATTACCCAATCAGAACCGCCTTGCGCTCTGCGCGCAAAGTTATCGGCCATGATTTGATAGGGATCAACTGGTCCAAACTCTTCAATAGTTACCTTGCCACCCACAGTAATCTCAAGCTTGCTCTCAGCATGACGTGAGTTAAAGACGTTATGGCCCAGCATGCGAGCTGCGCCCTTCTCCCCCTCAACAATGAGCCAACTTGTCTCAGGGATATTGCATGAAGTCACCGTCTCACAGACGGTATTACCCAAGGTGTAATTCACACGAGTGGTCTCATCAACACCACCTGGGTGGCGCACAGATTGCACAGCTAAATCTGAAACAGCAGGAAAGTCCAACAACCACAGAGGCGCCACAGTTGAATATGGCCCCAAGTCATACAAGATTCCCCCACCAATAGTTGGATCAAGTCGAATATTGCCGCCATCGAGACCATCGTAGGTAAAGCACGAGCGAATTCTCTTAATCGCACCTAACTGACCTGATTGCACAACCTCTTGAATACGTTGTGTGCGCGGATGCCATCTATTCCATGATGCCTCAACAAAGAGAACACCTGCAGCCTCTGATACTGCAATTGCTTCCTGCACTTCTGCCGCATTCATTCCCAAAGGCTTCTCACACAAAACATGCTTGCCAGCCTTCATGGCCTTGATTGCAACAGGTAAGTGGAAAGCATTAGGTAGTGAGATATAGACACCATCGACTGAAGGGTCTGCAAACAATGAGTCGTAATCTGTGTAAATCTTGCCCGTTGGCGAGATCGTCATTGCTCTATCTGCGTCCCGCGATGCCACAGCATAAATCTCACCCACATTAGAACGAGATATAGCTGGATAGAGCGCCTTCTTGGCAATCATTCCAGCTCCGACAAAGCCCCATTTAAATGTAGTCATGGGCAAACCTTAGAGTCTAAGTAGATGTATGTCAGCACGGTTTTTTGACTGCGAAAGTCATGATCTTTGACGTTGTAGGAAGTAGCTAAGCAAATCAGGGGCACTGGTAGATAGGAGCCTGCAGAACCCTGGGCAAATTCAATC
>JAPLBL010000045.1 GCA_026392765.1 Actinomycetota bacterium | reverse complement strand
CGCAACAGGATGCTTCTGGGGCGCAGAACGTCGCTTTTGGAATATCGATGGAGTTATCGCCACAAGCGTTGGTTATATGGGTGGAGTGCGAGAGAACCCTTCCTATGAACAAGTCTGCACAGGAGTAACAGGACATGCAGAGATGGTGGAAGTTACCTTCGATCCAACCCGCGTGACATACCGAAGACTTCTTGAAGAGTTCTGGGTGATGCATGATCCAACCTCACTCAATCGCCAAGGTGGAGATATTGGAACTCAATATCGCAGCGCCATATTCACAACCTCTGAATCACAGCAGCTACAAGCTGAGTTCACTCGCGATGATTATCAAGCAGCCCTGACTCGTGAAGTAATTGATTCAAACTTTACTGAAATCAAGAGCGCCGAAGGTGTTCCTTACTACCTCGCTGAGGAGTATCACCAGAAGTACCTGCAGAAAAATCCCAATGGATATGACTGCCACTCTTCAACGGGTGTGGCATTTCCTGCGCTAGCTAACTAAGCGCTCGCCAGCAGTACCAGGCGACAACGCTTCGATAGGGGCGAAACTTCTCACCCTTCTTATCCAGCTCTTTCCCCAGAGGGAAGTGAGTTGATCAAAGATCAGTTGATCATCTTCGATCTCATGTAATTTGTTGATATTAATCTTCTTAGATAGCGCTGCATCTGCAAGGCCTTGAATAGTCTTGAACTTTGCACCTGACACGCCAGCCCTGCGCATTTGGGCTTCAGTGATATCTGCGATGCGCGTGGCAACCATGCGCCCCTTCGTTAAATCTTTGACGCGGCCATAGATGGTGTCTGCAGCCTTGACTGCTAGTTGTTGTGAGATGACAGATTCCACGAGAGCTTCAAAGTGAGTGACGGGCTTTGGATTACGGCCGATAGTGCATAAGGGGTGAGCATCAATGACTCGAGCAAGTCGTTTATCGCGGGTGGATAACTCCTTAGCTATCTTCTTCATCTGTAATTGAGAGATAGCAACATCGGCAACCATAGATATAGCGTATTGACAGTGACATACTAAGTCCATGAGCGAGTTGCGGGCACTGGATCTTGGTGAATTACAGACGCATCGCAGTGAAAAGTGGAGAACCTTTCCTAAAGATGTTCTTCCACTTCCTGTTGCTGAAATGGATTTCCCTGTAGCAGAGCCGATTCGCCAAACACTGCGAGAGATGATCGATCACTCAGATTTAGGTTATCTAGGCTTGATTCCAGAGATGGGAACTTCTTTTGCTGGATTTGCTGAGCGACGCTGGGGATGGAGTGTGGATCCCTTGCAGGTGCGTATTGCAGCCGATGTGGGTGTTGGAATAGTTGAGGTCTTACGTGTCATCACCAAACCTGGTGACAAGATATTGATTAATTCACCTGTCTATCCAAATTTCTGGACATGGTGCACAGAGACTCATCTAGAACAAGTCGATGTTCCACTGACTCAATCAGAGAACGCCATCAATGGCAGCAATTGGATTCTTGATTGGGATGGCATTGAAAAGGCTTACGCATCAGGTATTAAGGCTCATCTGATTTGCAACCCTCATAATCCTTTAGGGCGCGTCTATACACAGGAAGAACTCTCACGTATTGCAAATCTTGCTAAGCAGCACAATGTGTATGTTCTCAGCGATGAGATTCATGCACCTTTGATGTATTCAGAACAAACATTTACACCGTTCCTGACCGTCTCCGAGACTGCTCGCGAGGTTGGAATCACCATCACTGCTGCAAGTAAAGGCTGGAATATTGCAGGGCTTAAATGCGCCATCATCGTGACTCAAAATGAAAAAGTTCACGAAACTATGAATGCGATTGCCTCTGCTACTCACTACCGTGCATCCCTTTTAGGCGCATTTGCCACAGTGACTGCATTTGAGAAGGGCGAGCCATGGCTAGATTCTCTGATGGTCCAGCTTGATCACAATCGAAATCTCGTTGCAGATCTGATTGCATCAAAGACTCCAGGTGTTGGCTATCTCATTCCCCATTGCTCATATTTGGCATGGCTGGATCTGACATCGTTTAATCTTGGTGTTGACCCATCTGCTGTCCTCATTGAGAAGGCGAAGGTCGCATGTGTTCCAGGCCATCGCTTTGGCGCACAATCTGCCCAATTTGTTCGCCTGAATTTTGCAACAAGCCCGCAAATTCTTGAAGAGGCCTTCAATCGCCTCGCCACAATTCTTGCCTAACGATTACTCTTACCCAATGAGTAATGAGAGCCTTCACCCAGAGACCCTTGCAATCTCTTCAGGGCGCCCTGAGCATGAAGCTGGTGAGGGCATCAACCTTCCAATCTCACTTAACTCAACTTTTGTCGCTGGTGGTCCAATCAACTACGGACGCACAGGAAATACAACGTGGCATCCACTTGAAGAGGCAATCAGCGCACTTGAAGAAGCCACATCAACACTTGTCTTCTCATCAGGCATGGCTGCCATCACTGCAGCATTCTCATTACTGCCACATGGCGCACCTGTTGTCGCATCCGATCAGGGATATAGCGGCACAATGTCGCTGCTTAAGAGATATCACGCAGAAGGACGCCTTGAAGTTCGCTTTGTCGATATCACCGATACCAAGGAAGTTATCTCACAACTACAAGGAGCAGCTTTCTTATGGGTTGAGTCACCAACAAACCCGGGCCTTGGTGTTGCTGAAGTAGGCATCATTATTGGCGAAGCAAAGAAGCGCAATATGGGCGTTGGCTTTGATAACACCTTTGCAACACCGCTGAATCAAAAGCCACTCACATTTGGCGCAGATATTGTGATGCACTCAGTGACTAAGTATTTAGCAGGACATAGCGATGTCATCCTTGGTTCACTGTCAACAAAGGATCCAGCACTGCATGCACGCCTGCAGGATGCGCGTGTCTCCTACGGATCTATTGCAGGTCCCTTTGAATCATGGCTTGCACTACGTGGAATCCGCACATTCCCACTTCGCTTCGCCAAGGCGCAGGAGAGTGCTGCGGCCCTTGCCAAGAAATTAGCTAGCCATAAAGCGGTAACGAATGTGCGCTATCCAGGATTTGGTGCGATGGTCTCCTTTGAAATTACAGGGGATGCAGCAGCTGCAGAGCGAGTCTGCGATGGTGCTTCATTAATTATCAATGCAACAAGCCTCGGGGGAGTCGAGAGCACATGGGAACGCCGTCGCCGTTGGCCACTGGAAAGCGAACGTATTCCTGAAAATCTCATCCGTCTCTCTGTTGGATGCGAGCATCTTGATGATCTCTGGGCAGATATCGACACCGCTCTGACCAAGGCTTAAAACGAGCGCACTGAGCTAAAGAGGAGTATTTTTATCCTCATGAAGGCGCTTCGACGAATCATTGCTGCAGTAACTGTTGGCATTCTCGCCTTTCGCGCAGTCGGTTCTTTTCTTTCTTGGGTTGAGAAGCAAGATGACACCTCAACGGATGCATGGATTGATGAAGACGAATTCGAAGATGCATAAATGAGCGATCAATACATCGCAGGTTCATGCAATATCGGTAAGAGTGAAGTTCGCCAACGCCAAGTTGTGGCTCTAATTGGCCTCTTCTTGAGCGTCAGCGCCCTAGCTGGATTTATCTCAACAAGTGCATCTCCAAGTGTTCGCCTTGGCATCTTCCTTCCACTTATTGTCTTCTCGGTGGGTTTTATTCAATCACGGAAGAAATTCTGCTTAGCGTATGGATTTATGGGCACATTTAACTTTGGCCGACTTGGGAAAGTTTCGCGCGTTGCCGATAAGGCATCTCTTGCAGCAGATCGAAAAACAGCTTCATCTATTCTCGTGCAGTCAGTGGGCTTAGCAGCGATTCTGACCCTGATTGTCTATCTCCTGCCTCTTACATAGTTTTACACACCCCCTTACATTTTCACCTCTTAAGTGACATTGTTGGCATTGTGAAAATTATTATTCATACCCGCCACGCAGAACTCGCAAGTGACTTCAAATCAATTACTGAAGGCAAACTCCATTCGATGGAACGCTTTAGCGTTGTTATCGATCGCATCGAAGTTGAAGTTACACATGAGGCAAACCCTCGTCAAGGAAAGCATTCCCATAAAGTTGTCATTACATCCCACGGTTCAGGCCCTCTCTTGCGTGCTGAAGCAACAGGATTCAATGATGTTGCAGCTTTTGATATTGCGATAAAGAGTATCGAGTTACAGATTAGAAAAATTCATGAGCGAGATAAGAGCCATGATCGTCAGAGCTTGCGCACTATGAAAGTGAATTTAAGCGAATAGTTATCGCTTCTTTTTTTCCTTCTGATCGCTCATACCTTGCGGAGACATTTTGGCTGGGCGTTGTGGTTCAACAGGTGGAGTCGGTAGTGGACCAAGGGCTGCAATTGCACTTTCCCGGGCAACGATTGCAGTTGCAACTGCTGTGCGACGAGCTGCAGTAATTGAATTCTTCTGCTCAGGAGTTGTTGCAGCAGACATTGCAGCTTTTGCATCAGTAGTTGATTTATCTACAGCACCTTTAAAAGTTGTATTGATGGCACGCATCTTCATATCGCGATCACGCAATTCGATCATGTATGCATCGCGATCTTTCTTATATTGCTCTTGCGCAGCTTTAAAGGAATCAATCGATGGTGATGGAGAAGGTGATGGATCTGCAACGGCAGATGAGACGTTGATGGAGAAAAGGGCGGCAGATAGTGCTACTGCTGTGAATCCACGCTTTCTCATGGCTTTATAGTAATTCGTTATGGGTGTGAATATTCTGTGAAAGTCCTAGTGGCTGCGTGTGCATAGCCTTGAATTGGTAGCAATGCAGCGCTACGCATGGCAGGGTATAGCCATGAGCCAATTAATCATGGTTATCGATGATGAGGCAGGAGTCCGCGATTTACTCGGGGATGCCTTGAAGTTGGCCGGCTTTGAGACCATCACAGCAGCTGATGCAATGATTGCTCAGACTCTCTTGCGCACAACAAAACCAGATTTGCTCATTGTCGATATCAATATGCCGATGATGGATGGATTTGAATTTATTGAACGCATTCGAGGCAATGGCGATAACACCCCTGCTCTGATGCTCAGTGCTCGTGGAGATCGCGCAGATATTACTCGCGGGCTTACATTGGGCGCCGATGATTACGTCACCAAGCCTTTTGGTCTAGAAGAGTTAGTTCTACGCATCAAGGCAATTCTGCGCCGTTCGCAATTTAGCGTTGAAACATCCACCAGCCTGACATGTGGTCCGATTTCACTTGATAGCGATTCACACCAAGTTAGATTTAACGATGATGTTGTAGATCTCTCTCCCACAGAATTTCGCTTGCTTCACGTTCTCCTTGAGAGCAAAGGACGTGTCTTAAGCAAGACATATTTACTCGATGAAGTCTGGGGTATTACCTTCGAATCTGAGAGCACAGTGGTTGATACCTATATTTCATACCTTCGTAAGAAGCTCCATCGCGATGGCTTTGAAGGAATTCGCACAGTCAGAGGAGTCGGATTCCAGCTTCAAGCGGAGAAGAAGTGAAGTTCACAGCCTTTACGCGCACGACCGTTGCAACCGTCTCTTTACTGACAACCATCACTTTGAGTGTGGGGGGCTTTTCTGTCCTTCACTCGCAAGGTGCTGAAATAAATAAGGTTGATCGCTCTCTGGAGTATGTCATCCAAAGTGCTTATGAGAGCCCGCTGCAACCTGTGGGGGCCGCACTTTTTGCCATCGAGCAATCTAGTTTGGATATTTCTCTGATCTTCTTAACCCATGAGGGGCAGGAGACAGTTGTCCATGAATCATCCCTTCGCTATGGAGGTGCGCCAGATTTTTCTACCGTTGAATTAGCAACAACTCGCCCAGTTCAGATTCGAGATGGCTCCCCCTATCGATTCCGCGCAGTACTTGTGGAAGGTGGCGATTACGTACTCGTTGCACGCTCTACCGATGAGATTGATACTAATTTCCGCTCAAATTTTCAATCACTAGCTGGATTTACCTTTGCTATCGACTCTCTTGCAGCACTTCTGCTCTTCTTCTACTTCCGCCGCACAAATCGAGGCTATCAGAGCGCATCCCTTGCGCGCATGCAAGAGTTCTTAGGCGATGCCTCACATGAACTGCGCACACCACTGACCGTCATCAAAGGTTATGTTGAAATGCTGAGCAAGAACCAACTGAAAGAAGATGCGGATAAGAAACGAGCATTTGATCGAGTGGGAACAGAGATTCAACGGATGGAATCCTTAGTGCAAGATCTCTTACTCCTTGCCGAACTCGGTGAGAGCGGTGTTCGAGATATTGAAAATATTGACTTGAGTGAAGTTTTGACTGCCCATGGCACTGACTTCATCACTCTCAACCCCTCACGCAATGTGACTCTTGCTATTGCGCAATCAATCACTGTTGAAGCATCCCGTGACTACATGGCTCGATTTATTCAAAATGCACTCACCAATATCATTCGCCATACCGATAGCAACGTGGCTGTCAATATCTCATTGGTATCGCGTGGTAAGAATGTTGAACTCATCATTGAAGATGCTGGAGGGGGACTACCAGAGAGCGCCTATCGTGAGGATATTCGTTCACTCAATCGCTTCGATAAGTCTCGCTCTCGTGAAAATGGTGGTTCAGGCTTAGGCATGAGCATCATGTCTGCAGTGATTCAAAAGCTTGGTGGCAGATTCTCATTACGCAAGAGCACGCTAGGCGGCCTTGCAATCGTGGTCGAATTACCGCAGGTGAGAGACTAAACTCGCACGTGTGAGCGATCAAAGCCTTGAAGCAACATTTGCTGAATTTGAAACACTCTTTGCCAAAACAGATTCTTTAGTGCGAGTTGTTTTGTCAGGTCGTCGCCGCAATATGCAGACACCCAATGAACGCATAGATATCCGCCCTGTTGCTCTTAAAGATGGTCTTGCGATCCAGGTAAGCCATAGCGATGGCCGTCAGATGACTTCAAAGAATTACTCACCGAATGAAGCTCCTTTTGCGCAGTTACTACGCGCAGGTTATGCCAATGTTCTTCTTGAGCATACCCAAGGATCCCTTGCTCTTCGCATCACCAAGAAAGGTGAAGCGCTTGTGCATCGCGAGAGTGGAGTGCGCGAGCAAGATCTCTCACACGATCGCACCAAATCTCGATTACTTGATGCAGCAGACCCATTCCTGATTGCAGTTGGCATCTCAGATGCAAAGGGTCATGTGAAGCCGAGCAAAATGGATAAATATAAGCAGGTGGAGGAGTTCTTGCGCCTTCTCATGCCAACTCTGACATCTGCAATCTCATCAGGACACATTCATAAGCCTTCAGAGAGTAATCCGCTGACCATTGTCGACCTTGGTTGCGGCCATGCCTATCTCACCTTTGCAGCCCACCAATATCTTCGTGCTCAAGGAGTAGCAGTCAAAGTCATTGGAATTGATGTGAGAGGCGCAGCGCGTGATCGCAACAATGAGATTGCTCGCCAATTAGGAATTGATAAGACCATTGAATTTAGGGCCGAGGAGATTGCAGATACGACTCTCGGTAGCGCTGATATCTCTATTGCACTGCATGCCTGCGACACGGCAACCGATGATGCAATCGCTTGGAGCGTTAACGCTGATGTAAAGCTTGCGCTGATTGCACCATGTTGTCACCATGATATTCAGGCACAGATGAATGAGATTCCTGAGCCATGGTCGCTACTGACCCGCAACGGGATTATGAAAGAGCGCCTAGGTGATCTTCTGACCGATGCCCTTCGCATGCAGATTATGAAGCTGCGCGGATATCGCGTGGAAGCAATTGAATTTGTTGGAGGAGAGCACACACCGCGTAACCTGATGATCCGAGCGGTCAAAACTGGGGCCATTGCGGATGCTGGCGATGAGGCTAAATATGAGCAGATGCTCACTCTCTGGAAAGTTAAACCAGCACTTGCAACACTGCTGAACCGTTAGACTGCGCACTATGTCTAAGGTCCTTGCATCCCTTCCTGTTGGCGAAAAGGTCGGTATCGCCTTCTCTGGTGGTCTCGATACATCGGTAGCTGTCGCATGGATGCGTGCAAAGGGTGCAATTCCTTGCACCTACACAGCAGATCTTGGCCAATACGATGAGCCAGATATTGATTCAGTTCCTGTGCGCGCAAAAGAGTATGGTGCTGAGATTTCACGTCTTGTTGATTGCAAGACTCCACTCGTTGAAGAAGGACTTGCCGCCATTGCATGCGGAGCATTTCATATTCGCGCAGGTGGCAAGCAGTACTTCAACACCACTCCTCTTGGACGCGCGGTAACCGGAACGTTACTTGTTCGTGCAATGCTCCATGACAAGGTTGAGATCTGGGGCGATGGTTCCACATATAAAGGCAATGACATCGAGCGCTTCTATCGCTATGGACTTCTTGCCAATCCCAACCTTCGCATCTATAAGCCATGGTTAGATGCTGATTTCGTGCGCGAGCTCGGTGGGCGCAAAGAGATGTCTGAGTGGTTGGTAGCTAACAAGCTTCCATATCGCGATAGCGTTGAGAAGGCATATTCCACAGATGCCAACATCTTGGGTGCAACACATGAGGCGAAAGATCTGGAAAACCTTGATGCATCCGTTGAGCTTGTCACACCGATTATGGGAGTGAAGTTCTGGGATGCAAGCGTTGCAATCGCATCAGAAGATGTGAAAATCCAATTTGTTCAAGGTCGCCCCGTTGCGATCAATGGTAAAGACTTCTCTGATGTTGTTGCCTTGATGGATGAGGCAAATAAGATCGGTGGTCGCCACGGTCTTGGTATGGCAGATCAGATTGAGAACCGCATCATTGAAGCGAAGTCTCGCGGAATCTATGAAGCACCAGGAATGGCGCTTCTCTTTATCGCCTATGAGCGACTTATCTCAGCTATTCACAATGAAGACACCATTGCTAACTATCACGCTGAAGGCCGCCGCTTAGGACGCCTTCTCTATGAGGGTCGTTGGTTAGATCCACAATCGCTGATGCTGCGTGAATCCCTAACTCGTTGGGTGGCATCTGCTGTTACTGGTGAGGTAACACTGCGCCTTCGTCGCGGTGATGATTACTCCGTTATCAATACAACAGGGCCAGCGTTGAGCTATCACCCAGATAAGTTATCTATGGAGCGCACAGAAGGCGCTGCATTTGGTCCAACAGACCGTATTGGGCAGCTGACTATGCGTAATCTCGATATTGCAGATACTCGCGCAAAGCTTGAGATGTATCGCGATCAAGGCCAGCTCGGTGGCGGCGATTTCAATCTGATTAAGGAGCTAGAAAATTAATATTACAGTCCGCAAAATTCTCGCAGGCATCTTTGCAGTAGCTCTCATTGCAATCACTATTCTCGGAGGAATGAAAATGTCAGGAACAAGTGCAACAGTTCTACCCGTTGTTTCAGCAGTAGCAGGACAAGCGCCAACAATTTCAAAGCCTGAAGGAACCCCTCCTGCTGAGCTTGCCTTCACAGATGTCATTGTGGGCACTGGTGCTGAAGTTCTTCCCACATCAACTCTGACTGTGCATTACACACTCATGGCATGGTCGACAGGAAAGATCATTGAATCTTCATGGAGCGGACAACCTGCAACATTTCCACTGGCTCAAGTAGTTGAGGGATGGCAGAAAGGTCTTCCGGGAGCCAAGGAGGGTGGACGACGTCTTCTGATCTTGCCACCATCAATGGGTTATGGAGCAGCAGGAGCAGGACCTATCGGACCTGATGAAACTTTGATCTTTGCAGTCGATATTATCGGCGTTGCTTAAAGAGAGTTACTTCTTCTTAAACCAGACCGTAGTACCAGCAGTAATGCGACCATTTACCAGCGGTGATGATGCAACGAGGATCTCACCCTTTGGCATGGGATAAGCATGTCCGCGGAAGTTAGTGATGCAGTGCCATCCATTAGGACGTGAGTAATGCAGCACGGAGATATCTTTTGTCTTATGCCACTTGATATCTTCCTTGGTCTGTAGCTCACTACGCAGCTTGAGAGCCTTACGATAGATAGAAAGTGGTGAGAGAGAATCTTTCTCCTCAACTTCTACTGAGTAATCAGCAAACCACTTCGGTTGTGGCAGGTGAGCTCCACCTGAACCAAAGCCAAATGATGAACCAGATGATGTCCATGGCAGTGGCACACGGCAACCATCGCGACCCTTTTCAACCTTTAAATTACGTAGGTATTGAGGGTCCTGGATATCTTTTTCAGGAATATCAGTTACTTCATGTAAGCCCAGCTCTTCACCTTGATACATATAGGTAGAGCCTGGAAGGCCCAAGATATAGAGCGTTGCAGCAAGTGCATTCTGCGTGCCTGACTTCATATCAATCGGATGAGATGTGCCGTTTGAGAGCATCCAATCGCGACGCTCAACAGCTGGGTTGAGCCCCATCTTCGTTGCATGGCGAATCTGGTCATGGTTAGACAGAGTCCATGTGCAGGAAGACTTATTCTTCTTTGCTAAATCAATTGCTTCCTTCGTTGCAGCCTTATAAGCAGCTGCCTCAAAGGGAGTTTCGATAAAGCGGAAGTCAAAGCATTGACCTAAAGTCTTTGTGCTTGCATAGAGTGGAAGACGCTCTGGGTGAACATAGGCTTCAGCAACGGCAACGCGTGGTGGGTCATATTGATTAAAAACCTTGCGCCACTCTTTATAGATAGCAAAGACTTCGTTGCGATCGCCCCAAATACCTTTGCCCTTGTTGCCGCGCTGTTCCAAACCTTCATGCACAGGCATACTGCGAAATGGCTCTGAGAGATCTTTAGCAAGACCATGTGCCACATCGATCCGGAAACCATCAACGCCACGATCTGACCAGAAGGTGAGCGTCTTAAGGAAATCTTTCTGGACTTCGCGGTTCTCCCAGTTAAAGTCTGGCTGTTCTGGTGCAAACCAGTGCAGGAACCATTGACCATTCTTTCCACCGAAGGTGGATTCATGAGTCCATGCAGA
>JAPLBL010000025.1 GCA_026392765.1 Actinomycetota bacterium | reverse complement strand
AATGGACTCATTCTGGCTGGTCTACCTGTCAGTCAACAGCAGATTATTCGCGGAATGATAATCATTCTTGCGGTAGCGCTTGCGAAGAAAAAGTGAAATGACAACTACATTCTCCCGCGGCGAAGTAATCAATACTCCACAACTAGTCATCAATGCAGGTGTGATTGGTTTTGGTTTTATTGGTGAAGTACACGTACGAGCTATTAGAGCATCAGGTGGCGTAGTCACGGCTATTGCTGCAAAGACACTGGATGAAGCGAGAGGTGCTGCTCAGAAGATGGGCATTGCTAAGGCGCTCACCATTGATGAGATGTTGAGTGATGAAGACATCGACGTCATCCATATCTGCACTCCGAATGTTTTCCATGCTGAGTTAGCAGAGCAAGTAATTCGCTCAGGTAAGCACGTAATTTGCGAAAAGCCACTAGCTACCACTGTTCCCCAGGCACAACATCTCAATGATTTAGCGCTTGCTAATGACGTTATTGCAACGGTTCCATTCGTCTATCGGTACCACCCATCTGTGCGTGAAGCCCGTTCCAGAGTCTCACATTTGAAAGAGCCGTTGAATTTAATGCACGGTTTTTATCTGCAAGATTGGCTTTCACGTGAGACAACCGTTAACTGGCGCTTAGATTCAAGTATTGGTGGACCATCTCGCGCATTTGGCGATATCGGAGTGCATTGGTGCGATCTTCTTGAATTTGTTACAGGTCATCGAATTACGCATCTCAATGCGCAATTAATGAAGGTGTTTCAGAACCGTGGCGAGAAAGTTGAAATTGACACTGAAGATGGTGCCACGATGATTTTTAGAACAGATAAAGGTGCTCAAGGATCCCTTGTGCTGAGCCAAGTATCTGCTGGGCGAAAGAATAAATTGTGGTTCTCATTCGAGAGCCCAAGCGAAAGCTTTGTCTTCGACCAAGAGTCACCAGAATCCTTGTGGATTGGTGGGCTTGCCTCCAATCAAATTGTGATGCGTGGAGTGAATGAAGAGTCAACAGGTGCCAAGTCGTACTCAATTCTTCCGGCTGGCCATCCACAGGGCTACCAAGACTGCTTTAATTCATTTGTGAGTGATACCTATCGGTCAATTGGTGGAGCAGAAATAGAGGGCCTACCCAATTTCAAGGATGGGCTTCGCGCCGCGAAATTAACTGAAGCTGTATTAACTTCAGCTAAAACAGGAAATTGGATACAGATTAAATGAAACTTGGTTTCTTGACAGCATGTTTACCAAAACTCTCGTTAGAGCAAATCGCTGATTGGGCAGTGCAAGAGGGGTATGAATCACTAGAAGTAGCTGCGTGGCCGGATCTTGGCGAGAGACCATTTATTGCAACTCATATCGATGCTGAAAAAAGCGATCCTGAATACATCGCCTCTGTTAAGAAGATTTTCACTGATCGCAAAATAACTCTATCTTCCCTTGCCTTTTACGATAATAATTTGCATCCCGACCAAAGCTCGCGCGATGCCATTAACACACACGTCATTAAATGTATTGATACTGCAGCGGCGCTAGGCGTAGAAACCGTAGGAACTTTTATTGGACGCGATTGGAACAAGCCAGTTCGAGAGAATCTTGCAATGGCTAAGGATGTATTTGCACCCCTTGTGAAGCATGCGGATTCAAAAGGTGTAAAGATTATTATTGAAAACTGTGTCATGGAAGGTTGGCATCCAGATGGCTATCCAGGCAACCTGGCTTATTCGCCAGAGCTTTGGGAGTGGATGTTCAATCTTGGTTTGTATCTAAATTACGATCCTTCACATCTAGTGTGGATGGGCATTGATCCGATAGCGGCAGTCAAGCCATATATTGATCGCATTCCTCATGCGCAGGCAAAAGATATTGAAGTCAATAAAACACAGAGAAATTTCTATGGCTATCCAGGAAAGTCTGTGGTTCGCGAGAATCCATGGGATGTGGGTTGGTGGCGTTACCGAGTACCAGGTTTAGGTGATGTTGATTGGCGCAGATTAATTGATGTCATGTATGAAGGTGGTTTCAATGGAACGCTTTCTGTCGAACATGAAGATCCATTGTGGGGTGGCACCGAAGATAAGGTCAAAGTTGGACTACAAATTGCTTATAAAACGCTTCGACCACACATCGTGAAATGAGTTTATAAATGGGTAATGAAGAAATATTTATGTGTGCTCGGTTTCAAGGGAAAAGAGAGAAGCTAGAAGAACTACGCTCTCGCCTTCTTCAGATGGTTGAATTCACTTCACACGAAGAAGGATGTCTTTTCTATAATTTGCACGTAGACCGCGATGACCCAACCATCTTCTATTTCCTAGAAGGTTGGAAAAATTCAGAGGCATTGGCTTTCCATGATCAGACGCATTATGTGCAGGCAATCATTCAGGACGCCCCAGAACTGACTACGAACGGTATTAAGGTCAACTTTATGACCAAAATTTCCTAACAAATTAGAGACTTATAAGTGCCTGCCATATCTATTTCACGCAGCCTATTTCCTTAATTTGGACTTACTTGGGTAACGGTTACACTTCTCCAGCATCGCAACCACTTTAGTTGCGCCAGCGTGGGGCCTATAGCTCAGTCGGTAGAGCAACGGACTTTTAATCCGTGGGTCGACAGTTCGAGCCTGTCTGGGCCCACACATGTATCTTCACGATATGAAAAGTAAGTCTTGGCTTCCTGCCTATCTAGCACTTGGCTTCGTATGGGGCTGTTCCTTTATCTTCATTAAATTAGGCCTTGAGTTTCTTACTCCCTTTGGCGTTGCCTTTGGCCGTTGCGCATTAGGTGCGCTCACTTTGGTGCTCTATGCCAAGATCCAAGGCGCTGCGATGATCTCAGATAAGAAATTACTTCTTCATTTGTGGGTAGTTGCGATGCTACTCAATGTCATTCCTGGAGTTCTCTTTGCTCTCGCTGAGACTGAGGTGACTTCAGTTCTTGCTGGAATTATCAATGCGGTCACACCGCTAATAACATTGATTGCAATTCTTATTGTGCATAGGGAAGAGAAACCAAAAGCCTTTCAATTCCTTGGGATCATCATCGGATTTACTGGAGTACTGATTGTTCTGGGAGCATGGCGCGGTCTTGGTGATAATCCGCTCTGGGCAATCTTGGTATTGCTGGCGGCAGTTTCTTGTTATGGAATTTCATTTCCTTACACGCGCAAGTATGTGATTCCTTATAAGGTGAAACCAGAATCTCTTGTTGCAACGCAGCTAACATTGGCTGCGGCAACACTTCTGCCTTTCTACCTCTTTGATGGAATTGCTAAGGATGAATATCGTCTGACTCCAGTTCTTGGAATGATCGCACTGGGAGTATTTGGCAGTGGCTTTGCCTATATCTGGAACTTCAAAGTGATGGAGTTAGCAGGAAGTGCGATTGCAAGTAGCGTGACGTATTTGACTCCAGTTGTTGCGGTCATTGTGGGAGTGATATTTCTCAATGAAAAAGTAACGTGGTATGAACCTGTTGGCGCTTTGGTTGTTCTATTAGGTGCTGCGATTGCTCAAGAGCGAATCAGATTTAGTCGATCTTCCAGCCGTCCTTGATAGGACCTAGATCAATACCAGCTGCAGTGTGGTCTGTGTTTTCACCGCGGGCCATCTGTGCTGCATGTGCTTTGTTATGCCAACGCTCTTCAATCTTGCCATAGCGCCAGAGAAGAAGTGCGATTGACCAGACAACTACAAATGCACCAACAATGAAGTAACCAGCTGAATTCAAGTTAAATTCAAGGGCGTAATCCCAGAAGAATCCAGAAAGATTAAGTTGCTGAGCAATCACTTGGCATATCTCAAGGCCACCCACAAAGAGCGCCACCGCCACAGAAAGCCCCGTAATGATGATGTTGTAATACACCTTGCGCACTGGCTTTGAGAATGCCCACCCATATGCAAAGTTCATAAATGAACCATCAATAGTGTCGAGCAAACTCATTCCGCCGGCAAAGAAGAGAGGAAGTGAAATAACAGCCCACCATGGCAAACCAGCAATAACGGATGAGCCTGCAAGAACAAGGAGTCCGATTTCTGTTGCGGTATCGAAACCAAGTCCGAAGAGAATTCCAAGTGGATACATCTTCCAGCTCTTATCAATGCGTCGCGCAATAGGACCAAAGAAGCGCATCAGCAGACCGCGTGAGTCCAGGTGCTTTTCAAGTTCTTCCTCGTTATAGAGACCTTTACGCATCTTTAAGAAGACGCCAACAATAGAGACAAGAATGACTAAGTTAAGAATTGCAATGATCATCAAGAAAGTTCCAGAGACAGTTAGACCAATCAGACCTGTGTAATGGTGCAGATCAGAATCTTCATCTTTGAGCTGGGAACCCACAGCTTTGATTCCAAAGTTCAATAAAATGGCAAGGGCGGCAACAACGGAAGAATGGCCAAGAGAGAAGAAGAAGCCCACTGCAAGAGGGCGTTGTCCTTCAGACATCAATTTACGAGTTGTGTTATCGATGGCGCTGATGTGATCGGCATCGAAGGCGTGGCGCATACCAAGGGTGTAAGCAAGAACAGCTGTGCCCCAACCAAAGAGAGTTCCATCTGCTAATTCGTAATTTCCGGATGTTGCCTTCCACATCAAGACGGCGCCTGCGATATGAAGGAATGCGATAAAGCCGAACATGGCTGCCATACGGCGCCATTCATCCGAGGTGAGGCGATCGCGAAGGGGGATTCGCGGAATATCGCGCACTACGTCATTCATTGGAGCCCTCCCAGGCTAGATGCAAATGGTTTGCAAGAAGGCAAGATTAACTGAGAATTTACGCCCAAGCGAGTTGAAATAACCACGAGCTAGGGGGCGTTAGGTCTACAGTGCAGGAATCTCGAGCAGCTGGGGGGTCTTTAGATGAGTGATGACGAAGGCCAGGATGATCTTGTTACTGAGGAGATGCTCTGGGATCGCATCCCTGAGGTCCACGGTGAAGAGCGAGCCAATACCTATTACGAACTCTCTGCCCGCATCTTTGCTCGCGGTCAGTATGACGAAGCGCTCGCGCTCGCAGAAACCGCTCGCGATATCTTCTCTGAACTAGGAGCATCAGCACCTAGTGAAGGATTAGCACAGGCATATTCCGCAATTGGTTATAACCTGAATCAGTTAAAGCGCATGGATGAAGCTGCAACTGCGATGAGCCAAGCTGTTGCAATCCTTCGCGAGAATAAATCCCCTATTGCACTTGAGCTCGCCTGCACACTCGGTGAGTGGTGGTATGCATCGAAGAATTATGAAAAAGTAATCGAGACTATGTATGAGTGTTCGCAGGAGCACCTGGTTGATGGAAACACAATTGGTGCAGCAAATGACATGCACCTCATCGGTTGTGCACAGCGCGAACTCAAGAATTTTGCCGAAGCAATCATCTGCTTTCAAGAGGCACGCAAGATGTTTAAGTTAGAGAAAGAAGTAATTCATGTTGCGCGATGTGATCAAAAGATTGCCTCTTGCTATGTCGAACTTGGCGATGGAGAGAAAGCTATTGATGCAGCGCGTAAGTCGATCGATGTCTTTGAAACCGCCCATGATCACCGCCGCGAAACTTTTGTGAACCTAAAGATTTTGAATTCATTCTCGATATTGAAGACCGCATGGTTGCTGTCATGCGCCAATTAGGCCGCATGGAAGAAGCTGATGAGGTTGAACGTCGATTGAAGTCAGTGCGTGAAGCCCTCGCTGATGAACCTGATTCTGAAGAACAAACTCTTAACGACTAGATGCTGGCTTCCCTGAGCGGTGCAGATCTCGCGCTCTTTATCTCAGTATTTCTGGCCTGCGCTGTTGAAACTGTGGAGGCTGTAACCATCGTTTTGGCTGCTGGAACTTCACGAAATTGGAAATCTACTTTCCAAGGAGTTATCTCAGCATTGATCGTTTTAGTGATACTAGTTTCTGCCCTTGGCCCAAGTATCGAAAAGCTGCCTGAGCACGTCCTGCAATTAGTTGTCGGGGGACTCATGCTGATTTTTGGAATGCAATGGCTACGAAAGGCCATCCTGCGTGCTGGCGGATTTAAGGCACTTCATGATGAAGAGAAAATCTACTTGGAAGAAATTAACGCTGCGCAAAAAGTCGCAAAGGTTTCACACTTCGTTGTCACAGATTGGTATGCATTCACTCTCGCCTTTAAAGGAGTCTTGCTAGAAGGCCTTGAAGTTGTATTTATCGTTGTGACTTTTGGCGTTATCCAAAAAGGAAATAATCCTCAAGCGCTTGAACTTGCAAGTTGGGCTGCAATCATTGCTGTTGTAATTGTCACGATTGCCGGATTTGCGATTCATAAACCTCTATCAAGAGTTCCAGAGAACACAATGAAGTTTATTGTGGGAATTCTTCTGACTTCTTTCGGGATATTCTGGGGGGCTGAAGGTGCGGGTGCTCAGTGGCCACATCAAGATCTATCGCTTATTGCAATTATCGGATTTGTAATTGCAATCTGTGTTGGAATTGTTGAGATTCTCAAAGTAAGGAAAGTAAAGAATTACCAAGTTCGAATTCTTAATATTCCAACATTTAGCGAACCGACGAAGTCGGCTTCCCCTGTTATCCGTTGGAGTGGTGCTTTTCTCTACTTCTGGTATGACTTCATCATTGGCGATGATTGGCGTGTTGCAGCTGCAATTGTTTTAGCTCTATTTTCTACCCACACACTTGGTCCACAATCGTGGTGGCTGATGCCACTAGTAGTGGCTGGGACTCTTATCTTTACTTTGCTCGAGGCAAGTGCTGAAGCGCCCAGTGATACATCGCGATAGCACCAGTGCTGAAGCGCCCAGTGATACATCGCGATAGCACCAGCAGCAGATGCATTCATTGAACGCGTAGACCCATATTGTTCGATTGCATAGAGAACTTCACAAATCTCTATTCCTTCATCTGACATCCCGGCGCCTTCTTGGCCAAAGAGAAGTACGCACTTCTCAGGAAGTTCTGCACCTTCTAAATGCTTAGATCCTGGGACATTGTCGATTCCGATGATGGGAGTCTCATTATCAGCACACCACTGGGCAAATTCAGCGATGGTGGGGTGATGTAAAACAGTTAGATATCTATCAGTCACCATTGCACCACGCTTATTCCAGTCACGCTTTCCAACGATGTGAACAATTGATGCATTAAATGCATTCGCTGTGCGAACAATGGAGCCAATGTTTAGATCGTGCTGCCAGTTTTCAATTGCGATTTGTAATTTGTGACGCTTTGTATTGAGGTCAGCGACAATTGCTTCAACTGTCCAATATCTATAGTGATCGAGAACATTTCTGCGATCACCATTTTCCAAAAGCTCAGGATCATATTGAGGACCTGTGGGCCAAGGTTTTTCGTGAGGGCCAACGCCCACCACTGGGAAAAATTCACCCGGTCCGATGACTGCAGGTGTATTGATTTCCATGGATGCACTCTAAACTTAAGAGACCATTAATACCAAGGAGTTCCTATGGAGATTGTTTATCACATCGCTTTTGGCATCCATCTGCTCTGTGTAGTTGCGATTCTGGCTCTCTTACTCTTGCAGGCGAATAAGAATCCTAAGAAGCTCAATCCTGGAATCGTTCATGCAACGCTCACTGCGTTGATTGCAGCTCTTGTGATGGTTGGACTGTGGGATCAAGTCCATGATGAAGCACTTAACCACACCAAGGTCGGTATCAAGGGACTTGTGCTTGCAGTCATATTGACTCTGGGTTACACACATCTTAAGAAGCCGGTACTCAAGAATTCAATCTGGGCAACAATGCTGGGATTGACAGTTCTCAATATCGTTATTGCTTACGCCTGGTAATTCTCGCTATGAAAAAGTTTGGGATTCTTGCATGCCTTGTTTTTGCAATCCCAAATCTATTCCCGGGGCAAGCAACTGCACTTGATCCTCTAAATGTAGCTGCAACCTTTGAAAGACTTACAGCAGGTTCCGCACTTGCTAATCCTTCAGTTGTAGTCATAGATCAACTCACAGGTCAGGTTGTATTTGAGAAGAGTGCTTACTCACAACGAAAGCCTGCTTCTGTCCTTAAAATCTATTCAGCGGCAGCAGCGCTGACATATATGCAGCCCACTCAGAGTTTCACAACGTCAGCTTGGGTTGGAGTGAATCCAAAGAGCCTTGTTATCCAAGGATCTTTGGATCCATGGATGAGTTTGAGTGATCCAGTTGCTAAGAAGATGGGGCGCACCTCAATCCCGCGAATTGAATACAACTCACTTTCAGCTCTCAAGGAAGCAAATCCGGGATCTATCCGAAATTCGACAATTTATTACTCTGATTTGTATTCGCAAGATGTTGCCAACCTCAAGCGCTTCTTTATTAAGCAAGGTGTGAGCCCCATTATGAAGAAGGTGAGTTCTGAAGATGCACAATTACTTTCATCGGTGCAGATACTTTCTTCGGATTCTCCAGACCTTCAAGAGATGCTGGCTTTTGCGCTCACGTGGAGCGATAACTTACTAACTGAACGCATTGCTCGTCTTGCTTCACAAGCAGCTGGTTATCCGCTGAGTGATGAAGGTGTAGCCCGAACTTTTGAAGAAGTACTCACAGGACTTGGAGTGAGCAATAAAGGGCTATTGATCAAAGATGCAAGCGGGCTCTCGAAAGAGAATCGAGTCACAGCAATACAAGTTGGTCAGTTACTCATGAAGATTCGTAATGATTCTCGATTTGCTTCACTCATTAGTGGCCTGCCAATCAGTGGATTAACGGGAACCCTGCGCAATAGATTTGTTGACACAGCACCGCAAGCAGTTGGTCTTGTTAAGGCTAAGACGGGAACTCTTAATGGAACTGCAAATCTTGCCGGCTATGTTGAGGCTGGAGATCGTGAATATGTCTTTGTCATCATTGCTGACAGATTAAGGACAAGTTCACGTGCTGAAAAATTTGCACGTTCAACAGTCGATAGAATTTTAGGAAAGATTGCAGCACCACTCTTGCCAGTATTTCCTACACAACCAGCTGAAGTTATTATTGAAGAGGTTACGACAACGGCTTAATCGTCGTCTTCTTCATCGTCATTACCGCGTTGTGGAACGTTGGTAACAGTTGGCACAGGAAGTGAATTCACTCCAGCTGACTTCTTATTCGCCACGGCAACAGGGGCTGGCGCTGTGTAAGAGGTGGTGGCTGAATTAGTTGCTGAAGGTCGAGAGGCAGCAACTGATTGAGAAGCGGTCGGAGTATCTGCAACTGCAGATGGCTCATTATTAGTTGTCGCAAAGATGGATCCACCAAGAACTACAGCTGCCGCTACTGCCAAAGTAGCGATAGGTAACTTCTTATCGACCTTTTTAATTCCAGCGTATGAATCTCCGGCTTCAGTGAGTTCAAACCACTCAGGTTTCTTCGATGTCATTGTGGACCTCTTTCGTTAAGTGCAAGATAGATCTCATTTCTTAAAGGCAACTGAGAATCGACCCGTTACTCGCTGTCAGTTATGGGTACCCTAAGCGTGTGTCACTCCTTCGCGCCTATGTAGACCTGATGAAGCTGCGCGTGGTTGAGCTCCTGATCATCACGACCCTTCCAGCCATGGTCTTGGCTCAGAAAGGCTTACCCAGCTTTGGATTGGTAGCGGCAGCGCTCATTGGAGGCACATTGGCTGCAGGTGCATCTAATGCATTTAACATGGTGATTGAATCCGAATCTGACAAATTGATGGCTCGTACATCAAAGCGCCCGCTAGTTACTGGTGTCATCAGCAACTCAAATGCAACAATCTTTGCATGGTTCATAACAATACTTTCACTCGCAATTTTTCTACTCTTCACCACTGTTCTTGCAACCTTATTAACTGCCCTAGCAATCTTCTATTACGTCGTGATTTACACAATTATTCTTAAACCTAATACATCTCAGAATATTGTCTGGGGAGGGGCAGCAGGATGTATGCCTGTTCTTATTGGATGGGCTGCAGTTACCGGATCTCTGACCTGGGTGCCAGTTGCATTCTTTATGGTGGTCTTCTTCTGGACGCCACCGCACTTCTGGGCACTTGCCATTAAATATAAGGATGATTATTCAGCCGCTGGTATTCCTATGCTGCCATCTGTTGCTAGCCAGTCAATAGTTATTAGCCAAATGTGGTTTCACACGATTGCGATGGTTGTCTCATCAACTGCAATGATTCAGTTGGCAGAGTTACCTGTTTGGGTTCTTTGTGCAACAGTATTACTCGGTGCAGTATTTACATTCCAACTCTTTAAGTTGAAAGAGAATTCAGATAATTACAACAAGGTAGCGGCAGGGATTTTCCACTGGTCGATTACTTACTTGAGTTTGCTCTCTGTACTACTTGTTGTTGCTCAGCTATTAAGTGCTTGAGTTACATCTTTGAGTAAGTCATCAATATGCTCAAGACCAACTGATAGACGCAACACAGAAGGTGTAATGCCCATCTCAAGCAGCACTTCAGGGCTCAATCGACGATGGGTAGTCGATGCAGGGTGAGTAATCAGTGATTTGCTATCACCAAGATTATTAGAGATATCGATAACGCAACAATTCCTATTGTGGTGCCGCCAGCTTTCATCTGCTTCTTAATGACCTCGCGATCAGGGTGGGATGCAAGACCTGGATAACGAACACTCTTGATTTCTTTTCGGGTTTCAAGGAATTCTGCAAGCTTCTGGGCATTTTCACACATACGAGTAACGCGTAGTTCCATGGTCTCAAGTGATTTCACGAGCACCCATGCATTGAATGCGCTCAGTGATGGACCTGTGTGGCGGGTGAAGGGAATCAGTTTTTCGTAGATGTATTCAAAGGAACCAAGCAGCGCGCCTGCAAGAACGCGACCTTGTCCATCAATATGTTTTGTTGCTGAATACATCACTACATCTGCGCCTAGCTCTAATGGCTTTTGCAAGACAGGAGATGCCATCACGTTATCGACGATAACTGTTGCACCCACTTTATGAGCCAAATCAGAGACGAAGCGAATATAAACAATCTCTAAGAGTGGATTACTTGGGGTTTCAATAAAGACTGCTTTCGTTGGCTTTGTCAGTGCCTTCTCCCAAGCAGCCTTATCGTTTGCCTTTACCAATTCATATGTGATGCCCCACTTAGGCAAGATTTCAGTGATTACTACATGGCATGAGCTAAACATCGCAGCCGATGCAACGATGTGATCTCCTGCTTCAACAAGGCAGGCAAGGGATACAAACATTGCGGCCATTCCAGAACCCGTTGCCACACAATGCTCCGCACCTTCAATGGCAGCCAAGCGCTTTTCAAACATCGCAACGGTTGGATTGTGAAAACGGCTATAGAGGAAGTGATCAGTCTCATCTGTGAATGAATCGACTGCTTCCTGTGAATTTGCGTATGTAAAACCGCTATTGAGATAGAGAGCCTCAGAAGTTTCACCGAAACCAGAACGCGCAAGACCTTCGCGAACAGCTGCAGTTTGTGGATTGATTTCCCAATCTGGTTCGCGACGCTTTGGATGCTCGTGATAGCCCCAGACCTCTTTACTCATAAGACTATTCTAAGGTTTGAACGCTATATTGCCCATATGACCTCAATTGCAATATCGGCGAAAGATCTCAGCAAGAAATATGACTCAGGATTCGCCGTTTCACATGCGAATTTCGAAGTTCCACTCGGCACTATCTGTGGATTTGTTGGTCCCAATGGGGCGGGCAAGACCACGACCATTCGCATGCTCCTTGGATTGATTACCCCAACGGGTGGCACAGCAGAAGTTCTCGGTGAATCAATTACTCACCCAGAGAAATATCTTTCACGCGTTGGCGCAATGATTGAGGGACCAGCTTTTTATCCTGCGCTCTCTGGTGAAGAAAACCTTAAAGTCTTAGCAACGCTCGGCGGATTTCCTATAGAGCGCGTCGGTGAATTGATAAAGACAGTGGGCCTTGAAGGACGTGGAGATTCAAAGTACAAGACGTATTCACTGGGAATGAAGCAGCGCCTCGGAATTGCGGCAGCCCTACTTCCACAGCCGCGAGTATTAATTCTCGATGAACCAACAAATGGGCTTGATCCAGAAGGAATTCAAGAAGTTCGCGATCTGCTCAAGAAGTTGGCAAGTGAAGGAACAACAGTCTTTGTCTCATCACACTTGCTATCTGAACTTGAATTGATCAGCGAATACATCGTGATGCTTCGCAAAGGTGAAGTAGTTTTTGCTGGACCAATTCAAGATCTCTTCCTAATGCAACAACCATTTATCCTGGTTAAAACAGATTCACAGAGTGATCTTCAAAAGATTATCGAACTTGCCCAAGCTGATGGACATAAAGCAACTATTCGTTCTGAAGTGGCTCATATTGAAGGACCTGCAGAGTGGGCCGGAATTCTTAATCGCAAAGCATTTGAAGCCGGGATCTTGATTACACAACTTTCACCACAGATGCCAAACCTCGAAGAGACATTCTTTGAGATGACAGGAGATCGAAAATGATTCGCGTGATCTTTGCTGAGTGGAGAAAACTTCGTCGCCCGACACTCTTTTTGGGCACCATTGGTGCTGCTCTCTTCTTTACTGGTCTGACATCAACATTTCTCTACTTGATGATCGACTCTGCTCAAGGCAATTCAGATCGTGGTCGCCAAGTAAGTCGTGAAATGCTGCAGCTCGCAGGCGGTTCCGTCTATGGATTTGCATCCGTTGGTGGCTTACTCGGAATTATCGCCCTCTGTGTTTTTGCAGCCCAGACAGCGCAGGAATACACCTATGGAACTCTGCGAAACCTTTTGGTTCGTCAACCAGGTCGCATACGAATTCTCGTGGGAAAACTTATTGCGATGAAGATTTTCGCTTTGATTATGATTGCCATTTCCGCAGCAGTCAGCATCGCAATCTCATACTTCTTATCCGATAAAGCAAAGGTCTCTACCGAACTATGGTTCACATCAGATGGATTCCACGAGATTGGCAAGACTCTGCTCAATGTGGCGATCTCAGTCGTCTACTTCGGAATTATTGGCATGGTTCTTGGACTCCTGCTGCGTTCGCCTATCTCTGCGATCTCAATCGGCGTGCTCTGGATTCTCATCATTGAAAACCTCTTGGGTGCAGTCAAACCCGTCTTCCTCAAGTGGATGCCCGGAAATCAGCTGACCACAATCGCTCAAGGCGGTAGCCCAGATATTTCATATTCGCATGCTCTAACTCTGGGAACTTCCTATGTATTAGTGGGTGCGATAGTTGCGACAGTGCTTTTTAGTCGACGAGATGTGGCTAACTAGCGACACTTAGGCGATACCCGCCGAATACATACAGCGCTCAATTATTCTTAAACAATGCGCCGCAATAAATCCTTGATGTGCCTTGCCATCATTGCAAGTCTGACTCTTGCGGCCACCCCTGCCATCGCAAAGCCAAAGCCGACTCTTGCTGAAATTGAAGCGGCTAAACAAGCCGAAGCTGCAAAGAAGGCAGCAGCAGATGCTGCAGCCAAAACTTTAGCTGCAGCAAATCTCACCCTTAAACAATTAACTGCACGTGCAAATGCTGCACAAGCTCTCTATCTCAAAGCAAAGAAAGAACTTGAAATTGCGACAGGACAAGCAAATGCGGCTGCAAAGCATGCGGCAGAAACTGCAGCAGCTGTTGCAGAAGCACATCGCATTATTGGAAAACTGGCAGCCAATGCATACATCCTTGGCGGAAACATGAGCGATATCCAGCCATTACTCAGTTCTAATGGGCCACAAGATTTAGTTGATCAACTTTCAACACTCAACACTTTAGGTGCTCGAAATACGACTGCGTTAGAGCGCTATAAAGCTGCAGAGATTGTTGCAAAGGCTGCAAAGAAGAAAGCTGATGAAGCAAAGGCAATTCAAGAAGTTGCTACTGCAAAAGTTACTGCCACAAAGAAGATTGCAGATGATGCACAGGCCTTACAGCAGAAGGAAGTAAATAAACTTCGTGCAGTGCAAGATAAGTTGATGAAAGAACTTGCCAATGCACGCAATGTTCGCGTCACACTCGAGCAACAGAGACAGCTCGCACTGCTTGAAGAGAGCCAAGCCAACACTGCTTCAACAACGATTAATCAGGCAAAGATTTGGCCTGACATCGGGTTCAAGGGTCGGACAACAATTCGCACAACGGAAGCGCAGAGACTTGAAGCTGTTGCATTTGCAAAGAAACAAGTTCTTGCACGCAAGCCGTATATCTGGGGTACTCAAGGACCAAATTCATTTGACTGTTCTGGACTTGTCTTCGCAGCATATAGATCCGCAGGACTTGGATGGCCAAATTGGGATCGCCTTAACTCTGCCTTGTATTCAGGCTATACAAAGCATGTTGCGCTGACTGAACTTCAACCTGGCGATCTTCTCTTCTATTCCTATAAGGGCACAATCTCAACCATTCACCACATCACCATCTATGCAGGCGGAGGAATGATGTGGGAGGCCAACTCCAAGGGCAAAGGTCTGCTCTACTCCAATATCTATAGCGTTAAGGGGCTTATGCCATTTGGTGGTCGGGTCTAACCTTCACCTATGACTGATGCCATCGTTGCAATTCGCAACGCTGTAAAGCCACACCTTGCACGGCTTGAAGCCGGTGATGTTGTGATGGTTGCTGTTTCCGGTGGTGCTGATTCACTTGCACTTGCTTCGGCCGTGCTTACAGAAGCAAAACAATCTGCGATTACAGCGATTGCAGTCACTATCGATCACCAATTACAAAGTGGTTCAGGTGACCAGGCAGAAAAAGTTGAGAAGCAATTGAAAGAGATGGGTTATGGCAAAGTTATTGTTAAGAAAGTTGTGGTTACTACTGAGTCCGGCCTCGAAGCTGGCGCTCGTGATGCACGCTATCAAGCTCTTAGTGCGTGCGCTGCGCAAGAGAAGGCAACGAAAGTCTTCTTAGGTCACACACGTGATGATCAAGCTGAAACTGTTTTATTAGGACTTGCTCGTGGATCTGGTACTCGTTCACTCTCAGGCATGGCAATCGAAAATGGAATTTATATTCGCCCATTGTTGCACATCACTCGGATTGAAACTGTTGCTGCGTGTAAGGAGTTAGGGATTCAACCTTGGAATGATCCACACAACGGCAATACCGAATTTTCGCGCATCAGAGTTCGCGCTGAAGTTCTTCCTGTGATGGAAGACAAACTAGGACCTGGAATTGCTGCTGCACTTGCTCGTAGCGCTGGAATTTTGCGTGATGATGCTGATGCCCTCGATGAGATCGCACAGAGTGAAATCTCAGCATCTGACCTCGCAAATCTTGATTGTGAACACCTATCTACCTTGGCGCGAGCAATCCGCTCCCGAGTCCTGCGAGCTGCTCTCTATGCCGCTGGAGCCCCGTCAGGCTCAATCACAGCCGATCACCTTGCCGCAGTTGAGGCGCTGGTCACTTCTTGGCATGGCCAAGGGCAGGTGAGCCTTCCGGGTGGTGTGAAGGTTGAGCGAATTTCGGGCAGACTTTCGCTCTTAGCCCAGCCCTAGGTATCAAGGAGCAGACCACGTGGATTTAGCAGCAGTCGGAACCGATGTTGAAAAGGTAATTGCAACAGAAGAACAACTTGCAGCAAAGATTGCAGAACTTGCAGCGCGCGTTGATGCAGATTACAAAGATAAGAATGTACTTCTTGTTGGTGTGCTCAAAGGCGCAATCATGGCGATGGCTGATTTAACTCGTGCGATGCAAAGTCATATCGAGATGGATTGGATGGCTGTTTCTTCCTATGGTTCAGGAACTAAATCAAGTGGTGTCGTTCGCATTCTTAAGGATCTTGATCGCGACATCACTGGTCGCCATGTGTTGATCGTTGAAGATATTGTCGATACAGGTCTGACACTTTCATGGCTTAAGTCGAACCTTTTCTCTCGTGGCGCTGCTTCAGTTGAAATCCTCGCAATTCTTCGCAAGCCAGAAGCCGCAAAGGTAGATGTCGATGTGAAATACGTTGGCTTTGATATCCCTAAGGAATTTGTCGTTGGATATGGACTTGATTTCGACGAAAAATACCGCAACCTCTCATTTATCGGTGTGCTTGCTAAGCACATGTACTCATAAGGAACTTTATGTCTTCCCAGAACCCACTGAATAAATTAAAGAAGGCGACATTAAAGAAAGCTTCTAAGCCATCGAATAAAGCTGGTGGAAAGAAGGCACCTCTTACTCGTTCGCAGAAGATTTTCCGTGGCCCACTTTTTTGGATCATTGTTGCAATCTTTGGCGTGAGCATCTTTGGGCAGATTACTAATGCAGCCAACCGCTATACAGAGATCAAAACTTCGCAAGCAATCGATGCGATTTCAAAGTCACAAGTGGAGTCAGCAGTTCTGGTTGATAAATCACAGAAGATTCGCCTGATTCTCTCTGGCGGAAATACCATCAAAGGTGCAACGAAAGTTGAAGCCTCTTACATAGCGCGCCAAGAGCCAAATTTGGTTGATGTGCTGACAGCTAATCCACCTACCAAGGGTTGGAGCGTCAGCGTTCCCACACAGTCATTCCTCACATCACTGTTCTTCACTTTTGGTCCAATTCTGATTATTGGATTCTTGTTCTTCCTCATGATGAGCAATGCTCAAGGTGGAAATCGCGTCTTCTCATTTGGAAAATCTCGCGCAAAGCTTCAAGATAACGATGTTCCACAAAATACATTTGATGATGTTGCAGGAGCAGATGAAGCTATCGCAGAACTTGAAGAGATTAAAGATTTCTTGGCAGATCCTGCGAAGTACGCACTCCTTGGTGCAAAGATTCCTAAGGGCGTTCTTCTCTATGGTCCTCCAGGAACAGGTAAAACACTTCTTGCTCGCGCAGTTGCAGGTGAAGCTAAAGTTCCTTTCTATTCAATTTCAGGTTCTGATTTTGTTGAAATGTTTGTGGGAGTTGGCGCAGCTCGCGTTCGCGATCTCTTCAATCAAGCTAAGGCAAATGCACCTGCAATTGTCTTCGTTGATGAAATCGATGCAGTCGGTCGTCAACGTGGTGCAGGCATGGGTGGCGGTCACGATGAACGTGAACAGACTCTGAACCAACTCCTCGTTGAGATGGATGGCTTTGAAGCAAATGGTCAAGTTATTTTGATTGCTGCAACCAACCGCCCTGATGTTCTAGACCCAGCACTTCTTCGTCCTGGTCGCTTTGATCGTCAGATTCCAGTTGAGCGCCCAGATCTCAAGGGTCGCGAAGATATTCTCAAAGTGCATGCAAAGGGCAAGCCGCTTTCTAAAGATGTTGAACTCGTTGCATACGCCCGTCGCACACCTGGATTTACTGGTGCAGACCTTGCAAATGTATTGAATGAGGCAGCGCTTCTCACAGCTCGTGAAGGCCAGAAGACGATTACCAATACACAGATTGATGAAGCTATCGATCGCGTGATGGCTGGACCTCAACGTAAATCACGTTTGATGTCTGAAGAAGAGCGTCGGGTCACTGCATATCACGAGGCAGGACATGCACTTGTTGCCTACGCACTTCCTCATACCGATCCTGTTCATAAGATCACGATCATGCCGCGCGGTCGCGCACTGGGTTACACAATGGTTCTTCCTGATGATGATAGATATTCAACAACTCGTAACCAACTCCTTGATCAGTTGGCGTATTCACTGGGTGGTCGTGCTGCAGAAGAACTCATCTTCCACGATCCATCAACGGGAGCCTCTAACGATATTGAGAAGGCAACCGCCCTTGCTCGCGCCATGGTGACTCAATATGGAATGACTGAAGCAATTGGTGCAATCAAATTGGGCACCGATGCATCAGAACCATTTATGGGTCGCGATTACGGACATCAACGTGATTACTCTGAAAACGTTGCTGCAATTGTTGACCGTGAGATTCGTAAACTCATCGAAACTGCGCATCAAGAGGCGTATGACATCCTGGAAGCCAATCGCACCATCCTTGATGAAATGGTTCTAGAGCTCCTTGAGAAGGAAACTCTTAATAAAGAAGAGATTGCTGCAATCTTTGCGAAGGTGAAGTCATGGCCTAAGCGTCCAGCATGGACAGGTTCAGAAAATCGCCTACCTTCTGCAAAACCACCTGTTGATATTCCTGAGAGAGCAACTCCTCTAGAGGCTCCTCGCAAATCACGTCGCGTGAAGAAGGCAACGTCGAGTGACTGATATTTCCTCCGTCTCGATGGGGCCTGGCGATGGACGCGCTGCGCATCCCTACGATCAGGAGCGCGCAGAAAAGGCAGTGCGTGAACTTCTCTTAGCACTCGGTGAAGATCCTGAACGCGAAGGTCTTAAAGAGACTCCAGCACGAGTTGCTCGTGCATTTAAAGAGAACTTTGAAGGACTATGGCAGAAGCCAGAAGATGTATTAACAACTACCTTTGATATCGGACATGAAGAGCTTGTGATCATTCGCGATATTGAAGTCTTTTCTCATTGCGAACATCACCTCACGCCTTTTCATGGCGTTGCACATGTGGGGTATATCCCGAGCGGCAAGATCACTGGACTTTCTAAGGTCGCGCGCCTCGTTGATCTCTTTGCTCGTCGTCCTCAAGTGCAGGAGCGTCTCACAACTCAAATTGCAGATGCCTTGGTTGAGATTCTCAAACCTATGGGCGTCATTGTCATCATCGATTGTGAACATTTATGTATGTCGATGCGTGGAGTCCGCAAATCCAGGGCACGCACAACAACATCAGCCGTTCGCGGTGTTCTACGCGATGCAGCTACTCGCGCTGAAGCAATCAGCCTTATTACGAATCGATAAATTCTCATGTTGGTGATGGGCATTCTTAACGTCACTCCAGATTCTTTTGCCGATGGTGGCCTGCATTATGAAGCATCACTAGCGATCACACATGGCCTTGAAATGATTGAAGATGGTGTTGACATCATTGATGTGGGCGGTGAATCCACTCGTCCAGGTGCCGATCGAATTTCAGAAGAAGAAGAGCAAGCACGAGTCATTCCTGTCATTCGCGAGCTTGCAAAAAAGGGCGTTGTAATCAGCATCGACACTATGAGAGCGACAACAGCCAAGCTCGCAGTTGAAGCTGGAGCTAGCATCGTTAATGATGTTAGTGGTGGCGCCGCTGACCCTGACATGTTTTCAACAGTTGCTCAGCTGGGATGTAAATACACCTTGATGCATTGGCGTGGACATTCAAAAGATATGAATGAAAAAGCTATTTATGGCGATGTTGTTGCTGA
>JAPLBL010000020.1 GCA_026392765.1 Actinomycetota bacterium | reverse complement strand
TGGTGTTGTAACTTTTCCAGGCACTCTCGATGATCGAGATGCTGCTCGCGCAGTTCGCCATGCCGGTGGCGAATCAGTAGCTCTCTGGCATAACGATGCAGATCTTCACGGCGTAGATGCGGTCATCCTTCCTGGTGGCTTCTCCTACGGTGACTATCTTCGTTGCGGTGCAATCTCACGTTTTTCTCCAGTGATGGAGCCCATCATTAAGGCTGCCCAGGGTGGCATGCCTCTACTCGGTATTTGTAACGGCTTTCAGGTCCTTGCAGAAGCTCACTTGATTCCAGGTGCTCTCACTCGCAATCACGAACTTCACTTCCTATGTCGTGATCAAAAAATCAGTATTGAAAATACCAATACAGCGTGGACATCATCATTTTCTCAGGGTCAAGAGATTGTCATTCCACTAAAAAATGGTGAAGGTGCATATATGTGCGATGACGAAACTCTTGCGATGTTAGAGGGCGAAGGACGCATCATTGCTCGATATGTGGGAGAGAATCCCAATGGCTCGCGCAACTTGATTGCTGGAATTACCAATGAGCGTGGAAATATTGTTGGTTTGATGCCACATCCAGAACATGCAATCGATTCACTCACTGGTCCATCTGCTGACGGTCTTGGATTCTTCACATCTGTATTGAAAGCGATGGTGAAGTGATGTCACTTGATACCGTTGCAACAGCGCAAGCAAATCCAGATGCGTCACAACCTTTTGCCGAACTTGGTTTGAAGCCGGATGAATATGCACGTATCAAGGAAATCCTTGGTCGTCGTCCAACTTCATCAGAGCTAGCGATGTATTCAGTGATGTGGTCTGAGCACTGCTCCTATAAATCTTCCAAAGTTCACCTCAAGCAGTTTGGTGATAAGGCAGTCAAAACTGATGCACTCCTAGTTGGTATTGGTGAGAATGCTGGTGTTGTCGATGTCGGTCAGGGATATGCCGTGACTTTCAAGATTGAATCGCACAACCACCCATCATTTATTGAGCCTTATCAAGGTGCTGCAACAGGTGTTGGCGGAATTGTTCGTGACATTTTGACAATGGGTGCGCGCCCTATTGCAGTCATGGATCCACTTCGCTTTGGACCAGCAGATGCGCCAGATACGCGTCGCGTATTGCCAGGCATTGTTGCTGGCGTTGGTGGTTATGGAAACTGTCTTGGCTTGCCAAATATTGGTGGCGAAGTTGTCTTTGATCAGACTTATCTCGGAAATCCCCTTGTAAATGCGCTCTGTATTGGGGTTATGAAACATAGCGATATCAAGCTTGCAAAGGCAGCTGGAGCTGGAAACCTCGTTGTTCTCTACGGTGCAAAGACCGGTGGCGATGGAATCGGCGGAGTATCTGTACTTGCTTCAGAGACATTTGAATCTAAGGGACCTGCAAAGCGTCCAGCAGTTCAGGTGGGCGATCCATTTGTTGAGAAGGTTTTGATTGAATGTTCACTCGAAATCTTTGCTGAAGATCTCGTTGTTGGTATTCAAGATCTAGGCGGTGCAGGACTGTCTTGTGCAACATCAGAGCTTGCATCAGGTGGTTCAGGTGGCATGAAGGTGCAACTCGACAAGGTTCCACTGCGTGATCCTTCACTTTCACCAGAAGAGATCTTGATGTCTGAATCACAAGAGCGTATGTGCGCAATTGTTGAACCAAGCAAGATTGCACGCTTTCTTGAAATCTGTGAGAAGTGGGATGTTACAGTCACCGTGATTGGTGAAGTTACCGATGGCAATCACCTTGAAATTACATGGAATGGTGAATTGATTGTTGATGTTCCTCCTCGCACCGTGGCCCACGATGGTCCGGTCTATAACCGTCCACTTGCACAACCTGCATATATCGATGCAGTCTGAAGCTTGCAGCAACTCCCAACCTTGCAGATAAGTCATGGGTAACAGATCAATACGATCGATATGTTCAAGGTAATTCGATTCAATCGCAGCCAGATGATTCTGGAATGGTTCGTATTGATGAAAAGACACATCTTGGTGTTGCTGTTGCCACAGATGCCAATGCGAATTGGTCTTATTTGAATCCGTATGAAGGTGCGAAGTTGGCGTTAGCGGAGGCTGCTCGCAACATTGCAACAGCTGGTGCAAAACCATTGGCAGTTACTAACTGTTTGAACTTCGGATCTCCCGAAGATCCAGGGGTTATGTGGCAGTTCGCAGAGACAGTGCGTGGCCTTGCTGATGGGTGCCTAGAAATGGGTCTACCTGTTACAGGTGGAAACGTTTCGTTCTATAACCAGACAGGTGCGGTTGCAATCCTTCCAACACCTGTCATTGGTGTTCTTGGTGTCATCGATGATGTTCGCACTCGCACACCGATGTCATTTGATCGCGCAGGTCTTGATCTCTATCTCCTGGGTGAAACAGAGAATGACCTTGCAGGTAGTGAATGGGCATATATGCATAACCAACGTGGCGGAATTGCACCAATTGCAGATCTGCAACGTGAAATGCGTCTGATTGATTTACTCGTTGCAGGTCGCACGAAGAAGATTTTCACAGCAGCTCACGATCTCAGCCAAGGTGGATTATCAGCAACTCTGACTGAAATGGTCTTGCGTCACAATACGGGTGCGACTGTGCAACTCGACAATGTTGGACTTTCTCTCTTGAGTGAAACTCCAGGACGCGTTGTTGTGGCAATCGATCCATCTCAAACTGCAGCTCTTACGAGCGAGGCCGCATCACAGAAGATCACGCTCACAAAGATTGGAACAACAGGGGGAGATTCACTCGTTATTAACGATGCGAAGATTTCACTGACTGAACTTCGCAAAGCTCATACCGAAACGTTCCCGAAACTCTTTGGATGATGTCAATGCGCGATCCTGAAGTACTTGCAGAAGTGAAGCAGACTCTTGCTCTGCTGACGCAGCGCTCACCTGGACGCGCCATTGAAGTTCGTATTCCTCCTTATGCAGCGGTGCAATGCGGTGAGGGTCCAACACATACTCGTGGAACTCCTCCTAATGTGATTGAAATGGATGCGCAGACTTGGCTTGCACTAGCCCGTGGTGAGAAAAGCTGGGCGGATGCAATGGCAGAAGGCCTCATAGTTGCATCAGGTGTGCGCGCTGATTTAACCGAACTACTACCGCTTAGGATGACCCCATGAGCCGTCGCCCCGATGGATTGTTAAATCACAATGTTCTTGAAGACGATAAAGGTCCACAAGATGCATGTGGAGTCTTTGGCGTGTGGGCACCGGGTGAAGAAGTTGCAAAGTTAACCTTCTATGGTCTTTATGCGCTGCAACACCGCGGCCAAGAATCGGCAGGAATTGCAACATCTGATGGCGAACGCATCTTGGTCTATAAAGATATGGGCCTTGTCTCTCAAGTATTTACCGAAACAGATTTAGCTTCCCTCGTTGGCAATCTTGCAATCGGCCACTGTCGTTACAGCACAACAGGATCCAGCACATGGGTTAATGCACAACCAACTCTTCGCCCCACAAAATATGGAACTCTCGCTCTTGCCCATAATGGCAATCTCACCAACACGGGAGACCTTGCAGAGTTAGTCCAGAAACTTGAAGTAGATGTGCCAAAGAACGATCGCGGAGCAACAACAGATACTGAAATCATGACAGCGCTCATTGGTCTGCAAGATGAGAAGAATGTTGAAGCAAGTGCGATGGCGGTTCTGCCAAAACTAGAAGGTGCCTTCTCACTCGTATTTATGGATGAACACACTTTGTATGCAGCGCGCGATCGCCACGGTGTGCGCCCACTTGTAATCGGAAAACTCGAACGTGGCTGGGTTGTTGCATCTGAATCTGCGGCTCTATCTGAGATGTGGGCAAAGCCTGAGCCAAAGGGATGCATCTTTGAATATGTCTATCTCGCTCGCCCTGATACAACTATTGCGGGACAGAGCATTCACGCTGTGCGCGGACGTATTGGTCAGCGTTTAGCGATTGAAGCACCCGTTGATGCAGATCTAGTTATTCCAGTTCCTGAATCTGGAACTCCTGCAGCTATTGGTTATGCAAAGCAATCAGGAATTCCTTATGGGCTGGGTCTTGTGAAGAATTCATACGTGGGTCGCACCTTTATTCAACCATCACAGACAATTCGCCAGCTTGGTATTCGCTTAAAGCTCAATCCACTTCGCGAGATCATTGAAGGAAAACGCATCATCGTTGTTGATGACTCGATCGTCCGCGGCAATACACAGCGCGCGCTAGTCCGTATGTTTCGTGAAGCCGGAGCACTTGAGATTCACGTCCGTATTTCATCCTGTCTGAAGGCAAGATGCGCCTTGAAGTGACCGATATTCACACCGAGAAGATTCATAAGTAATGGCAACATATAAAGATTCTGGCGTTGATATCGATGCAGGAGATCGCGCAGTAGAGCTGATGAAGGCATCGATTGCTCGCGCATCCCGGCCTGAAGTCATGGGTGGCATCGGTGGATTTGCAGGGCTCTTTGATGCTTCAGCGCTGAAAGAGATGAAGCAACCACTGCTTGCAACATCAACTGATGGAGTCGGAACTAAGACAGAGATTGCACGAGCGATGGGCAAGTACGACACCATCGGTGAAGATCTCGTTGCCATGGTTGTCGATGATCTCGTTGTGTGTGGGGCAGAACCACTCTTTATGACAGATTACATCGCTGTTGGAAAAGTGATTCCAGAGCGCATTGCAGATATCGTCGCAGAGCATCCAGGTTTACTAGATGAAGATGAATTCGATATTGCAGGGGCAGCAACTGGCGCAGTCGATGCTGATAAGCAGCTCGGAGCACATCGCGTTAAGGCAGGCGATCTCATCATCGCAATGCCAGCAAGTGGATTCCATGCAAATGGTTACTCACTGATTCGACACATTCTTGCCTCACAGAAACTTGATCTTGCAAAGACCTACGAAGGGTTCTCACAATCACTCGGTGAAATTCTTCTTACCCCGACAGAGATTTACTCACTTGATTGTTTAGCGCTGATAAAGGCGCAAGGCGAAAAGTTGAGAACTTTCAGCCACATTACTGGCGGGGGACTTGCAGATAACACCGCTCGCGTTATTCCATCAGGACTTACCGCCAAATACGATCGCTCCACATGGGCACTTCCACAGTGTCGTTGAGCCTTCTGGAGATAAGGACGCCGCTCGTTCATACTTGGTATCTGACTACAAGGGGTAAATTTCATGGCAAGTAAGTCCAAGCTCGCACAGAAGAAGCAGGCGACATCTGCGAAGAAGATTAACTTCTACCTGATTGGTATTCCTGTCTTTGCCTTCTTCATCAAACTGATCATCATGGCCAATATCAAGGGCACCGATGGCGGAGTGCTGGGTGGATGGCTTGGCGCAGATGGTGAGAATTACTTAAGTGGCGTCGATGGCCTACTTCAGCAAGGTTATTTCAGCGATAAGAGCATCTTGTCTTACTGGCCTGCCGGATATCCAATTCTTATCTGGATTCTTACAAAGATATCTTTGGCCCACGTTATTTACTTGATTGCATTTACCCAATCAATTTTCTATGCCTATGCCAGCTATTACTTTGTGAAGCAGCTGCGTGGCACTCGTTTGCAGCCATATATGTTCCTTCTTGGTTTGGCTCTTGCATTTAATCCAACGCTGTCACTGAGCTCGCTTGCAGTTGGATATGAAAGCCCAATCGCAGCTTGTATGTTGATGGTCGTTGGTTTGATTATGAAATCACGCCAAAGTGGCCATGATCGCCAATTTGTTCTGCGTGTGTTCTCAGTTGGGTTCTTCTCAGCACTTGCTTCCTTTATGCAGCCACGTTGGATTCTTACCTCACTCGTTATTGCAGCATTCTGGGCGCTCATCACCAAGGGGCGCAAAGCACAGGCACTTATTCTTGTTGGAGTCATTGGCGTGATGACACTTGCTCCTGCCATCATGATGCAACGCAATATCAAATCCATCGATAAGGCTGTTATCTCAACAAACCTTGGCGTGACGATGCGCATCGGCGCAGGAGATGAAACCCAAGGTGGTTATGCACGTACTGGTCCTGATATTCCATGCGAACCAACACCTCCTGCAACAGCGACAACCGATAACGATGTCGTTAAGTGTGTGATCAAGTGGTATGCCACCCACCCTGGTAAATCAATTCGCCTCTTCATCAATAAGGCTTGGTTCTATTGGACACCGTGGTCAGGTCCACTGGGCAACGGAACAATGGCGCGTAATCCATGGCTTAAGGTCAATCCGATTGTGAATATTGCTAAGGGCAGCCAATCTGGAAATGATTTGGTCTATAAATCAGTAGGGCGAGGAATTTCATTCTTCTGGGTCATCGGCTGTATCTCACTCTTCTTTATGGGATTCTTCTGGCTGCGCTCTATGAAGGGCATCTACGCCAATTTGGCCTATGCCTCATTCATTCCTGTCGTGATCTCCTGGCTTGTGGCCATGGGAACGATCGGGGACCACCGCTTTCGCATCCCTACGATGACCCTGAGCGTCTTCCTGCAGGTCATGGGCTACTTCGCCCTGCGCCATAGGCTCAAAACAGGCTCATTTGCCGTTGCTTTGGAGTCAAGTGGCCAGGCGCGATAACCTACGCGTCTGACACATTAGCTATTCGTAAGGAGGTCGCCCATGGGTCGCGGCCGTGCAAAAGCAAAACAAACCAAGGTTGCTCGCGATTTGAAGTACAACTCTCAGGAGATGGATCTCGATCGCCTCACCAAGGAACTCCATGGTGATGTTCCTAATCAGCAGAATCAGGATGATGACGATCCCTTTGCTGAAGGTAATTACATCCCACGAGCGTGAGACCAACTCCGTACGTTGCATCCCTTCGTATCTACGAACCACTTTCTGCATTTGAACCTGTCGACCGAATTCGTTGGCAGAATATTGATGCAAATATCGATTCACGTAAAGAGGAGCAGGCGCTCGCACTTCGCCGCTTAGTATTTCCTGAACCACCTGCAGTGCGCCCCGATGGTGCACACGTTCTCGACATCAATGGCATTCGTTATATCTGCCCGTGGTCGACTGCAACTCGTTGCTGGGCAGCACTGGATGATTTCAAGGAATCACTTCCATCATCGATCACACCTTTTTTTATTCCACCATCACTCGAAGAGGTAATCACCACCGGCGTTGATTTATTGGAAGATCGAGTTCCTCACATCATTACCGAAAATTGGATTATTCCTCCGCGCTGGTTCTCCATCTTCACCCCCGATGAGCGAGTGCGTGGAGAAGATGATGATGGACCCTATTCTTTTGCTCGCACCACGATGGCAAAGGCGCGTGAGCGCTCACTTGCATCCCACGAAATTGTGTTAGGTGCATTTGGACAAGGCCCAGTTGAGCAAGAGATTGAAAATATGATTGATTGGCTCGAACTCTTTCATCCGCAATCATTGGTGGAACTCGATTACGGCGGGTTAGCTGCTTATCTAGATGCATCACTGCGCGCAGCAGGCCTTGATGGAATTAATGAAGATTCATCTATCGAAGATGTCGCATTTAGCTTGTCTGGACTCTCAGCAGGGGATGGATCAGTTGCAGGACAGGGATATGAGCGTCTTGTGAGCCGTTGGCGCGGCGTTCAGGCCTTCGAATCAGCTATCTAGCGCTCATTTATTCATCTGCTGCGGTATTGCCAGCAGCGGTAGTGGTGGGGAATACTTCCCGTCATTACGGAGCAAAACGGACATTTCAGTCCGCACTCCAATGAGCGAACATTGTGGGAGAGCATATGAATCGTCTGCCTGATGCAGAAGTTTTGCTGACTCCTCGTGAAGTCGCTGATTTATTTGGAGTCGATCCCAAGACAGTAACTCGTTGGGCCAAGGCAGGAAAGCTCACCTCCATTCGCACATTGGGTGGTCACCGCAGATATCGTAAATCTGAAGTTGATGAACTTCGCACAAATTACTTCAAGGCTCAGAACTAATCTTTCTGTAACACCATGAATTATTCCATCGAGCAATTTTTCTTACTGGGTTTCCTCACTCTGATTTTTGTTGGTCTCATTACCCCACCGATTCGCCAACTCGCTCTGCGCCTTGATGCAGTTGATGCACCCACTCTTGCTCGCAAAGCACAGAAAGAGCCTGTTCCTTATTTAGGTGGCGTGGCTATTGCGGTGGGAATCGTTGCAGCATCGTATGGCTCACTTCTTGCAGTTGATTTCTCTGTGCAAACTTTTAAGTTGGCAAGCTTTGTCTTAGTTCCCGCAATGGCAATCTCAGGGATGGGTCTCTGGGATGACCTGAAAGGCCTGGAGCCTTGGCCACGCCTTGTTGCACAGACCTTCACTGGAATTATCGTTGCAGTCATTTTGACTGTCACAGACACTATGGGATTTGCCTTTAATAACCATCTCCTGAATTACTTCATCACCGTCTTATGGATTGTGGGCGTCTGTAATTCGATCAACTTCTTCGATAATCACGATGGAGGGGCTGCAGGCACTGTCGCCGTTATTACCTTCTTCCTCTTCTTTATTGCATACGACCGCCAGCAGATATTGGTCAGCGCACTTGCGATTGTGACAGCAGGTGCCACAGCGGGATTTCTCATCTGGAACCGCCATCCTGCAAAGATTTATATGGGAGATGCAGGTTCGCTCTTCCTTGGCATCATCATCTCTGTATTAACGATTCGCCTCAGCCCTGGTGTTGTTCCTTCTTATAAGTCACTTGCGATTCCACTCTTCTTGATGGCAACTCCAATCCTGGACACCACTGTCGCCGTCATTTCACGCCTTTATCGAGGCATCTCACCTTTCCAAGGTGGACGCGATCATCTATCTCATCGATTGATGCGCAAAGGTCTTAATCGTCGAATAACAGCTTTCACCCTATGGGGACTTGCAATCTTCTATGGCTTGATCGCTATCTCTATCTATACCTGGCCTGATACCTATGGAGTTCCATTGATAATCGCAGGAGCAGCGCTCTGGCTGGCAATGCTCGTCTATTTCTTACGAATTCCATCTGAGGGGTAGACTCACACCATGGCCGATAAGAATGATGATGTCAAAGCAAGAATGCTTGCTGCCCTTGAAGCAAAGAAGAATAAGAAGGGCGCTCCAGGCACTCAAACACATTCTGAAGGTGGTTCAAAGATTCGCGGCGGACAACGCAGCGGTGGCGCTCCACAAGTACAGCGCAAGGCAGGACCTTCAGGTTCTGGCTCTGCAGGCTAAATTTTCTTTAAGCAGTGCCCTTTCTTCTAGAAATTAGAGTTCGTCCCAATACTTCGCGAAATAAAGTTGGCGGAAGTGTTGGAGAACCCCCACGGTTAGTAGTTGCTGTGCAAGCCCCAGCAGTCGATGGCAAGGCAAATCAAGCAGTGATCAAAGAGCTAGCCAATGCATTTCATCTGCGTGCTCGTGATTTCACCATCGTCTTTGGTGAACTTGGCCGCGATAAGAGGCTCTTGGTAGACGGAGATGAAAAAACTCTCCAAGCAAAGCTTGAAGAGCTGATGGGCGAGCCCACACTTTTGTAAATCACTTCTCGGTCTATTACTTGTGGCTCGGGACAGGATCGAACTGTCGACCTCACGATTTTCAGTCGCGCGCTCGTACCAACTGAGCTACCGAGCCAATATGTAGTTGTGATCCTGCTGTAGTTAAAAAAGAAGAGAGCGTGTGGACACTCTCTTCTTTCGCGACCCGGACGGGACTTGAACCCGCGACCTCCGCCGTGACAGGGCGGCGCGCTAACCAACTGCGCTACCGGGCCTTACACATTTACATGCGTTCGACCATTTTTACTTCTTTCGAAGCGTGCCCCCAACGGGATTCGAACCCGTGTTACCGCCGTGAAAGGGCGATGTCCTAGGCCCCTAGACGATGGGGACGTTTGAGGCTCGCAAATCGTACCTTCTTAAGCGAGCACGACCAAACTCGGTGAAAAAGCCCCTAGATAGAGGGATGAAAATGGCTTCTTTTAGAGCAGTGACCACTGCACAGTGACAGAGATGCTCACATCTTGCTGACCTAAATCAATCACCGTTGCATCTGATTCTGCTTTAGCAACAGCCATCACAGGTGTGTAATTTGTTGGAGCAGAGTTTTCAACGAGGTAATTCACTTTGCCTAGCTTTACACCCATCAACTTTGCATACGATGTCGCCTTTGCTTTCGCACTCTTTACTGCAGCAGCGCGAGCAGCTTCCAGTGACTTTGTGGAATCAAGGACAAAAGGTGTTGCTCCATTGATCTGCAAGTTATCTCCACCGGCTGTAACAAGTGCATCAACGAGTGATCCAGCACTATCTGCAGCTCGCACAGTAATAGTGAAGGATTGTGATCCGCGATAGCCAGTCAGAGTAGAGCCACCATCGTTGGTGTATTTATATTCTGGATAGACGCTAACGCTCTGAGTTGCAATATCTTTGGTATCAATCTTTGCTGTTTTCAGCGCAGCCCGCACAGCGGTAGCAGTCTTTGCAGTGGCTGCAAGTGCCTCCTTGCTTGTTGCAGCAACGGATGTGGCAGTTGCGTTAATGCGCACTGCATCTGGGACAACTTTGACTGTGCCTTGCGCCGAGACTGTGATGTAGCGAGTAGCTGCTGCATGAGCAGAAGGTGCGATCACACCTGCCACAGCAATGGAGAGAAGGGCAATGAGGGAGATGCGTTTACGAGTTGTCATAAAGCTATTATCTCTTACTTCTTGTGGCTACGGTTATAGATCTCTGTGTGATCTCTGAGCATTCTCTCGAGTGAGAAGTACTCATGTGCTCGAACTTTTCCAGCAGAGCCAAGGCGATTTCGAAGTGCTGAATCTGTTGCAAGCGCGCTTAAAGCACTGGCCATCGCACCCGGTTGGGGTGAGGTGAGAAAACCGGTTTTATCATTTTCAACAATATCTGAAATGGAACCAACTGCAGGGGCCACAATAGGTAGCCCAGCTTGAGCTGCTTGAATCAACGTCAGTGGAATACCTTCGTTATCACTTGTCAGTATTGCGATATCACTTGCTGCAAGTAGATCATCAATATCTTTGCGCCATCCTAAGAATGTCACTGGCAAGTTCTCTGCAGCTGCTCGTGCCTTAGAGCTTTCAAAGAGCTCACCTTCACCAGCGATAAGAAAGTGAATAGGAACTTCGCGCTTAACCATCGCAGCTGCAACATCTAAGAGTCGATCGGGGCGCTTAATCTGTGTAAGGCGACCAACGAATGCGCAGTAAATAGTGGCCGGATCTAATTCGAGGTTTTTGCGAATCTCAGCCTTGCTTGCAGTGTGAGGCTCAGGTAGTCCTGGAAAGAAGACGCTGTATTGGTTTGCTGTGCCAATGCCTGCGGCAATGAGTTCGCGCTGAACTTGTGTGCCAATTGCAATGAGGTGATGTGTGCGCTTTGCAAAGAATTTCTCAATCAAAACAACTAGTTGTGTTTTCCACCCTGCGAAATATCCATGCAAGAGATGGCCATGGAAGGTGTGAATACGAACAGCGCCACGTCCTGCAATGATTGATGCCAACCGACCGAGCACGCCAGCTTTTGCTGTGTGGGTATGGATCACATCGGGCTTAAATGTCTTGATGGTCTTGATGAGTCCTAAGAAGGCTGTGAAATCTGCAACGGGGGAGACTGAGCGACCAAGACCTGCAATACGCGTTGCTTTGATATCGGTGGCAACTTCATCGAGGAAGTCAGCTTCTGTTTCATCGCAATAACCAGTAATAAGAATCTGCTCAAAGCGAGAGGAATCTATTCCGCGCATTAGCTCTGCCACGATGACGGCCGGTCCACCCACATTCATGCGGGCGATAATCTGCATTACTTTGATGCGCTCGGCCATGTGGTTATCTTCTCGCAAAAAGGCTGGATAATTGAACTTATGACTAGCGGGCAATTCGTATCCAACTGCACAGCAGATGCGATGGCTCGCGCCGCACAGAGTTTGAAATCAGGCTCTCTCATCGCTTTTCCCACAGAGACTGTCTATGGACTTGGTGCCGATGCAACTAACCCAGAGGCTGTGGCACGGATTTATGAAGTAAAGGGCCGCCCGGCAAATCATCCACTCATCGTTCATGTGGGAGATATGCAAGATATTGCGCAGTGGTCAGATGAGATTCCAGATTATGCAATTGCACTTGCTCGCGCATTTTGGCCAGGGCCAATGACTTTGATTCTCAAGCGTTCATCCCTTGCGCAAGATTTCATCACCGGAGGACAGGAGACTGTGGGGCTTCG